>CAZFKW010000063.1:0-11999 GCA_964519795.1 uncultured Ramlibacter sp.
GTCATGGCAAAGCACGAACGGATGTCGCCGGCGAGCAGTGGCTTGAGCCAGCGCGCCTTGTTCTCCTCGGAGCCGTACCGGGCAATGGTTTCCATGTTGCCGGTGTCCGGAGCCGAGCAGTTGAACACTTCCGGCGCCCATGGCACCCGGCCCATGATCTCGGCCAGGGGGGCGTATTCCTGGTTGGTCAGGCCTGCGCCGGCATAGCCGGAGGCCTTGGCGCTGTCAACGGGAAGGAACAGGTTCCACAGGCCGGCGGCGCCGGCCTTGGGCTTGAGGTTCTCGATGGTCTGCAGCGGCGTCCAGCGCTTGCCTGCCGCCGTATTGGCTTCAATCTCGTCGTGGTAGGCCTGTTCAGCAGGGTAGATGTAGTCGTCCATGAACTTCAGCAGCCGTACCTGAAGCTCTTTTGTCTTGGGGGAATAGTCGAAATCCATGGGGCAGTCTCCGGTTGAATGCGTGTGTAAGGTGCTTGATGCTTCAGTGGCCAGGATGCAGCGGTCCGCTTCAGGCCTGCTGCGCGAATTTCCAGCCCATCTCGGCCAGCGGGCGGGCACCGGCCGCCGAACTGAAAGCCTGGGCGCTGGAGGCGGTGCCGGTCTCCACCCGCTTGGCAATGCCTTGCAGGATGGCGGCGAGGCGGAACAGGTTGTAGGCCAGGTAAAAGTTCCAGTCGGCCTTCAGGTCCTGCGGTGTGGCCAGGCCGGTCCGCTCGCAGTACATGCGGATGTATTCGGCCTCGGTCGGGATGCCAAGGGAGGCGACGTCCAGTCCGCCAATGCCGCGGAACGAGCCTGGCGGGATATGCCATGCCATGCAGTGGTAGCTGAAGTCGGCCAGCGGGTGGCCCAACGTGGACAGCTCCCAGTCCAGCACGGCCAGCGCCCGCGGCTCTGTGGGGTGGAACATCAGGTTGTCCAGACGGAAGTCACCATGCACGATGCTGGTTTTGGCCTCGTCGCGTGCGCTCGCCGGAATGTGCGATGGCAGCCATTCGATCAACTTGTCCATTGCCTCGATCGGCTGCGTGATGGATGCGACATACTGCCGGCTCCAGCGGCCGATCTGCCGCTCGAAGTAGTTGCCGGGCTTGCCATAGCCTGCCAGGCCCCGGTCCGCATATTTCACGGTGTGCAGCGCGGCGATGACGCGGTTCATCTCGCTGTAGATCGCGCTGCGCTCATCGTTGGCCATGCCGGGCAGCGCCTGGTCCCACAGCACGCGTCCCTGCATGAATTCCATGACGTAGAACGCACGCCCGATGACGGACTCGTCTTCACACAGGCAGTACATGCGTGGCACAGGTACATCGGTGCCGTGCAGGCCGCTCATGACGGCAAACTCCCGCTCCACCGCATGGGCCGAAGGCAGCAGTTTCGCCACAGGCCCCGGCTTGGCCCGCATCACATAGCTGCGTGATGGCGTGACCAGCTTGTAGGTGGGGTTGGACTGGCCGCCCTTGAACATCTCCAGCGTCAGCGGGCCGGCGAAGCCCTCCAGGTTCGTGGCGAGCCAGGCGGTAAGCGCCTCAACATCTATGGCGTGCTGGGCGGAGACGGCGCGGGTGCCGACAAAGTGGTCAAAGTCGCTCATGCTTTCATGCGTCCGATTCGGAAATTCTCATCAGTGCGTCGCGGTCGCGCACCACCAGGCCGCCCGGCTCGATGCGGATCGCATTCTCGCGCTCCATGGCCTTGAGTTCCTGGTTGACCCGCTGGCGGGACGCGCCGAGCAGCTGCGCCAGTTCTTCCTGCGCCAGCTGCAGGCTGATGCGCATCTCCTGCCCGTCGGACAGGCTGGGCACACCGTAGCTGCGCACCAGGTGCAGCAGCTGCTTGGCCAGCCGCGCGCGCAAGGGCAGGGTGTTCAGGTCCTCCACCAGGCCGAACAGCTGGCGGATGCGGCGTGCGTGCAGGCGCAGCATGGCCTCGTACAGTTCCACATGGGTGGACAGGATCTTGCGGAAATCGGCCTTGGCCACGCACAGGATGGTGGTCTCGCCATGGGCATAGGCATCGTGCGTACGCCGGTCCCCGTCGAAGATGGCCACGTCGCCAAACCAGATGCCCGGCTCCACATAGGTCAGGGTGATCTGTTTGCCGGAGATCGAAGTGGAACTCACCCGCACGGCGCCGCGCGCGCAGGCAATCCATTGCTCCGGCGGGTCGCCCCGGGCTGCAATCAGCTCGCCGTCCTTGTAACGTTTGACGTAGGCGCATCGGAGAATGTCGTGTCTGAGCGATGGTGAGAGTGAGGAAAACCAGCGACCGGTATTGATCGCCTCGCGTTCGTCGATGGTAAGAATGGGGTCGTCCATGGGCTGTCTTGTGGGTGACTTGATGACAGGTGCATTGTCACCCCCGGGACGGTGCGCCTGGCTCAGGGTTGTCACGTGCGTGTCTCGTGTTGCGGGATGCACGTGCAACGGCCCGTCGGGCGGCATCCTGGTGCTACTCGTACCTGGGAGGCTTTTTGTCCAGGAACGCTGCGATGCCGATGCCGGCGTTGGCGTGGTGCAGGTTCTTCACAAAGTGGTCGCGCTCGGACGCCAGCTGGACGTTCAGCGACGACTGCTCGGAGTCACCCAGCAGTTCCTTGATGCTTGCCAGGGTGTTGGGTGCGCGCCCGTTAAGCTTTGCGGCCAGCTCCAGCGCATCGGCAAGCGCGTTGCCCGGCCCGGCAATGCGATTGACGACGCCCAGCGCGTGAAGGCGCTGCGCATCAATGCGTTCTCCGCACATCAGCAATTCAGTGGCCAGCTGGCGCGGCATGCTGCGCAGCAGGCTCCAGGTGGCGCCGCCGTCGGGGGACAGGCCCACGCTGCTGTAGGCCATGACAAAGACGGCGTTGCTTGCCGAGACGATGAAATCGCAGGCCAGCGCCAGCGAAAACGCCGCGCCTGCGGCTGCACCTTCAACCGCCGCAATGACAGGCTTGGGAAATGTCCGCACGGACTCGATCAGGCTGTGCAAACCTTCAATGTTCTGCAGTTGCACCTCGGGCGGCCGCTGTCGGTTGGCGTTCAGGCGCTGCAGGTTTCCCCCTGCCGAAAACACGTTGCCTTCGCCGGCAATGATGACGCTGCGCACCTCCGGACTGCTCTCGGCCACATTCAGGGCTTCAATGCCGGCTGCGTAAATCTCGGGTCCCAGCGCATTGCGGTGCTCGGGATTGCTCAGCGTGAGGACCATGGTCTGGCCCTGGCTCGTGCTCTTGAGTGCTGCAGACATGGTGTTCAGTCTTCCTCGTGCAGCAGGCTCAGGCCGATCGCTCCCCTGCGGCGCAGCCAGGGGCTGGGGCGATAGCGCGGGTCGCCGTACACGGTCTGGAGATTGAACAGCACCTCAAGGACATTGGCCGGGCCGTAAAGATTCCCCATTGCCAGCGGCCCCCGGGGATACCCGAGGCCTATCGTGACCGCTGTTTCGAGGTCGGCCGGCGTGCAGATCCGCTGCTGGCAGATATCAGCGGCAATATTGACGATGCTCGCCACCACGCGCTGGGTCACGAAGCCGCCGCTGTCGCGGATGACGCTTACGGCCTTGCCATCACGGGAGAACAGCGCGTGAGCTGCGTCGCGCATGTCGGCGCGTGTAGCCGGGTTGGTGGCGAGTACGCGCCGCTTTGTAGCAGCATCGTCGATGAGCATGTCGATGCCGATGGTGCGGGCAGGGTCAAGGCGCTCCACCACGGCCACGGTGGTGATGTCGAAACCCAGTGGTGCCACCAGTGTCAGTGCGTTGGGCGAAGGAGATGCGCCTGTCTCGATTCGTGCATCCAGGTCCTTGAGCAGCTGCAGCAATTCTGCGCGGCGCGCAGCGCGCGGGGATACCCACACAGGGGGCATGTCGTCAACCACGGGCGCGGTCAACTCGGCCGCAGCCTCCTGTACGCCGTCCGCGTAGCTGTAAAAACCCGCGCCTGACTTGCGGCCGATCACGCCACCGGCCAGCCGCTGGGCTGCGATGACGCTAGGGCGGTAGCGAGGCTCCTCGTAGTACTGGTGGTAGATCGACTCCATGACCGGTTGCGATACATCAAGGCCGGTCAGGTCCATGAGCTCGAACGGGCCGAGCTTGAAGCCCACCTGGTCCTTGAGAATGCGGTCAATGGTGGCAAAGTCCGCCACACCCTCACTCGCGATGCGCAGTGCTTCGGTGTTATAGCCGCGCCCGGCATGGTTCACGATGAAGCCGGGTGTGTCTGATGCTGTGACGGGTGTATGGCCCATCTGCCTGGCGTATGCCGTGAGGCCGGCGCACACGGATGCCGAGGTCTTGATGCCACTGATCACCTCAACCAGCTTCATCAGCGGCACCGGGTTGAAGAAGTGGTAGCCCGCGAACCGCCCGGGGCTCTTGAGCGCTGCGCCGATGAGGGTGACGGAAAGGGACGACGTGTTCGTCGCCAGCACTGCATCGGTTGCCACGATCCCCTCAAGCTCGGTGAACAGTTTCTGCTTGACGTCCAGCCGTTCGACCACGGCCTCGATGACCAGGTCACAGCCTGCAAGTCCGGCCAGGGAAGCGGCCACCTTCAGGCGGGATTTGCAGCCTTCAGCCTGGGCGGCATCCAGCCGTCCCTTTTCAAGCATCCTGTTCCACTGAGTGTGGATCGCTTCAAGGGCCTTGTCACTCGCCCCGGCCATGGTGTCAAAAAGATGCACGGTGCTTCCGGCCTGTGCTGCGATCTGGGCGATGCCGCGGCCCATGGCGCCGGTGCCGACGATGCCGACAGTTGTGTAGATTGGGTTCATAAGGAAATGGATTATCCACGTTGACCCGGCAGGGCTGGGCCTGTGCCAAAATCAACATGTCACATGAAATCAAATTTCAAGCTGCGCCAAACCGTTATCGGAGGAACCTTGCTGCTCGCCGCCCTTGGCAGCTCGGCGCTCACGCTCGGCCGTCCGCGAGGTGCAGTGATCATCGGCCAGCCGCTGAATGTGACCATACCGGTGCGGGTGGACTCCGGTGACGATACCTCTGCGCAATGCTATGAAGCCGATGTGTTCCATGCTGACACCCGGATTGACAGCGGCCGCGTCAGCGTCACTGTGGAGCCCGGCGCCACGGCACAGGACATGATCCTGCGGGTCCGCTCCGCTGCTGTGGTGGACGAGCCCATTCTTTCCATTTACCTGCGCGCCGGTTGCATCCAGCGTTCCACCCGGCGCTATGTCCTGCTGGCTGACATTGCCACGGAAATTGCCCCGCAACTGAATTTGCCCCTGGTGACGCGCCAGCCCGCTGCCAGCCCGGACATCGCAGGCGCAACGCCACTCGCCCCCCTGGCACCGCCGGCCGGAACAAGGCCGCCTGCCACTGCGCGCTTGCCTGCCAGCCCGTCACCGGCCCCGGCAACGCAGCAAGCCCAGCCCGGTGGCGCTTCCGGGGCAGCCGGCATGGGCACCGCGCCCACAAATGCTGCCGCGGAAAGAGGCCGGCAGCAACGTGCTGATGCCCAGGCGGCGCGGCAGGCAGCCAGTCAAAGCGGCAGTCAGGTGCCGGCCGCGGCAGCACCTGCGCGCGCAACCGCGCCAGCGCCCGCAAGAGCGTCAGTCGTCAGGAGAAAGCCGGATGCACCTGCGCCCCGGTCGCGGCTCAAACTGGACCCCCTTGACCTGCTGATCGAGGTGGACCCGGTCCTCAGGAGTTCGAACGAACTTCTCACGCCACCCAGCGACAACCCACAGGTGCGGGCGGAAGCCGCCGCACTGTGGCGGGCGATCAATGCCCAGCCACTGGACATCCTGAGGGATACCGAGCGCCTGCAGAGCCTTGAGGCCGATGTGAAGTCGCTTCGCGACGTCACTGCAAGGAACCAGGCCAGCCTGACCGAACTGCAAACCGAACTCCAGAAGGCCCAGAGCCAGCGCTACGCCAATATGCTGGTGTACACACTGGCGGCGCTGTTGCTGGCGGCTTTGGCCCTGGCGGGCTTCCTCTGGCACCGGGCCCGTGAGGCAGCGCGTGGGCGTGATGCATGGTGGCACGGCAGTGAAGACGCCCGCGAGGCCAGGGCAGCCGATTCCGGGCCGCGTGAACCCGCGATGGCGGCCAAGCCGGTGATGGAGGTCGATGTTGACCTGGGCATGGATGAGAGCCTCTTTGCCAGCCTGAAGTCGCGCACCGTTGCAGGCGCTGCTGCTTCCACACAGCGGCTGCCCGTGCCCGCGCCGCCCCCTGCGCGACCGGCCGTGCTGCCGCGGTCGCATGATCATTCCGACTTCGGTCACAGCCTGCCGGGCTTGAGCCGGGCGGTCAATGCCGAAGAGTTGTTTGACATCCAGCAGCAGGCCGATTTCTTTGTCTCCCTGGGCCAGCACGAGCAGGCCATCGAAGTCCTGAAGAACCACATCAGTGACAACGTGGAAACCAGTGCGCTGGCTTACCTGGACCTGCTCAAGATCTACCACACGCTGGAGCGCCGTGCGGACTACGACTTGTTGCGCGAGGATTTCAACCGGGTATTCAACGCCCAGGTTCCGTTGTTTGACTCCTACACCGCCGAAAGCAACGGCCTGGAGGCATACCAGACTGCCATCTCACGCATCGAGGCGCTCTGGCCTTCCGCCAAGGTGCTGGAGGTCATTGAAGAGTCCATCTTCCGCAAGCCGGGCACCGGAGATGGGGAGGCGTTTGACCTGGAGGCTTATCGCGAGCTTCTGCTGCTTTACGCCATCGCCAAGGACGTCGTGGAGCGCCGCGAGGACTCCCTGGATTTCGAGGCATCGGGTCCGCCGTCGATACCGCCCGAGGCAGGGGATTCCGGCCCCGGGCATGGCAGGTTCTCGGCTACATCAATCCAGCCCCTGTCGGCCATAAACTACGCTGCAACGGGCACCGCAGAACTGCTGCCTGAAATTCCCATGCCCAAGCCGTCGCCGCGCCTGGGCCTGGACATTGATCTTGACGATCCGGGTCCAGACTTGCCCATGTTCGGGGGACATGAAAAAACCGATCTTGACCTGGCTGACTTCCATTCGGAATCCATCCTGGACGATGTCGATTCGCTGGGGCACAGTGGGCCGCAAGCGGCGGATTCGCGTGCCGCCCCCGACAGCCACCTGATTGACTTCGACCTGTTCGACGCCGCCACGGAGGCGGAGATCGCGCCAAAGCCGGTCAAGCCGCTGAAGCCGGGCAAGCGCTGAGGCATCCGGTAGCCGCCTTGCACCGTGGGTTGGCCAGGCGCCACCGGAACCACGATGGCCTGACCGGCAAACATTCACCGGCGAACCTGCAGTGCGCCCGGGTTGACAATGTTGGTGGGGGTACCCTTGATGAAGTTGACCACATTGTCGAATGCCGAGCCGAAATACAGTTCATAGCTGTCCTGCTCGACATAGCCGATGTGCGGTGTGCAGATGCAGTTCTCAAGGCGCAGCAGTGCGTGGCCCTGCAGGATGGGTTCGCTCTCGAACACGTCCACGGCAGCCATGCCGGGCCTGCCGCGGTTCAGGCCCGCAATCAGGGCGTCCGGCTCGAGCAGTTCGGCGCGTGACGTGTTGACAAACAGGGAGGTGGGCTTCATGCGGGAAAGATCTTCCAGCCTGACAATGCCGCGAGTCTCGTCGTTCAGCCGCAGGTGCAGCGAGAGCACGTCGCTGCGGACAAAGAGATCGTCGCGGCTTGCAGCCACCTCAAAACCATCTTCGACCGCCTTGGTCTGTGAGGCTTCGCGGCCCCAGACCAGCACGTGCATGCCGAATGCCTTGCCATAGCCGGCGAGAAGTTGACCGATCTTGCCGTAACCCCAGATCCCCAGCGTCTTGCCCTTGAGGACCATGCCCACGCCAAAATTGGGCGGCATCGATGCTGCCTTGAGTCCGGCCTGTTGCCAGCCACCGTGCTTGAGCGTGCCGATGTAGTGGGGCAGGCGGCGCATGCCCGCCATGATCAGTGCCCAGGTGAGTTCGGCCGGGGCAACGGGCGAGCCTACGCCCTCGGCAACCGCGATGCCCCGCTCGGTACAGGCGGCCACATCGATGTGGCTGCCGACCCGGCCGGTCTGGACAATGAGCTTGAGCTTGGGCAGCTTCTCCACCAGCATACGGTTGATGGGCGTGCGTTCACGGATCAGCACGATCACGTCGGCATCCTTGAGCCTGATCGTCAGCTGGCCCGTGCCCTTGACTGTGTTGGTATAGACCTTGGCAGGGAAGGCGTCCAGCTTGGACGCACACTGCAGCTTGCGTACCGCGTCCTGGTAGTCGTCAAGGATCACTATGTTCATACCCCGATTGTGCCTTGGCCCCTGCAGACTTTCCGCAACGACGCTAGTATCGCGGCCTGTTACCTTGTTTGCATCCAGTCACTACAGGAGACTTCCGTGCCCATATCCATGTCATCTGCCAGCCTGCCGGTTTTCAAGCTGATGCTTTCCAACCTGAATCACATCCTGGACAAGGCCCAGGCTCATGCCGAGGCCAAAAAGTTCGACCCGTCGGCCCTCATGCAGGCCCGCCTGGCGCCCGACATGCTGCCGTTCACCCGGCAGGTGCTGATTGCCTGCGATGCTGCAAAGAACGGTGCTGCGCGACTTTCAGGCGTTGAGGCGCCAAAATTTGACGACACCGAAACCAGCATTGCCGAACTGAAGGCCCGCATCCAGAAGACGCTGGACTACCTGGCAACTGTTCCTGCGGACAAGCTGGACGGCACGGAAGACAAGGAGATCACCTTTCCGGTAGGGCGCGATGCCACACGAACGATGAAAGGCGAGGCCTATCTCAAGCACAACGTGCTGCCCAACTTTTTCTTCCACGTGACCACCGCCTATGCGCTGCTGCGCCACAACGGCGTGGACATCGGGAAGGCCGACTACCTGATGGGCGCGCGGACCTGAGCCGCTGCCTCATGCGCGGCCATGCGGTCCAGCTCGGCGCAGACGTCCGCCATGCGGCCCGAAATCACCATGCGGCCGGCTGTTGCGGGCGCATGATCAGGGTCCAGCACACGCAGGACACGCAATGGCCGGGATGCACAGACCTTGCCGGGCGTACGCTGCTGATAAGCGGGGTTGGCTCGCAGCAACTCCGGCCTGCAAGCCTGGCGTTGGCCCGGTCGGGCGGCCTCGGGTGCGGAAGGCATGAACCAGCTGATCAAACCCTGCAATGGGGCGAAGAGGCTGGAGACGGTGAAGAGAGCGATTCCCATGTGAAACTCCTGTAAGACAGAGATTGGACACAGGCAGGATTTCAAAACTACGGGAGCCGCAACAGGGTGATGACTGCCGTCATACGCCCGCCACCTGTCGCGGCATGACATCAACGAGGCTTACATCAGCATGGTGTTGCGGATGAGGCCGACGGCCAGGCCTTCGATTTCAAAGGGCTCACCCGGCTCGACGATGATGGTCTGATAGTCGGGGTTCTCGGCATGCAGTTCGATGTTGTTCTTGTTGCGGCGAAAGCGCTTGACGGTGACCTCTTCCCCCAGCCGGGCGACAACGATCTGGCCGTTCTTGGCGTCCTTGGTGGCTTGCACGGCGAGCAGGTCACCGTCCATGATGCCGGCGTCGCGCATGGACATGCCGCGCACCTTGAGCAGGTAGTCGGGCTTGCGCTGGAACAGGCTGCTCTCGACATAGTAGGTCTGGTCAACGTGCTCCTGCGCGAGAATGGGCGAACCGGCCGCCACCCGCCCGACCAGCGGAAGCGCGAGCTGGGCCAGGCTTTGCAGGGGCAAGGAGTATTGCTTGATACGGGATTCATTGATGGTTCGCAGTGCATCGCTTTTCAGGCGGATGCCGCGAGAGGTGCCGCTGACGAGGTCGATGACGCCTTTGCGGGCGAGAGCCTGGAGATGTTCCTCTGCAGCGTTGGCGGACTTGAAGCCTAGTTCGGAGGCGATCTCGGCCCGCGTGGGCGGCGCACCTGTGCGGGCAATGGCGCTCTGGATCAGCTCAAGGATCTGCTGCTGGCGCGCGGTGAGCTTCACGGGATACTGCTGCATGTCGATCATGGCGACTCCTGGTAAGGCACTGGCTTGCGGCCACTGTCTTAATATCCAGTAACTGTATTTTTAACCAGTTTTTGAAAGTTTGCAAGTGAACGCGCCAAAAATAGTGGTATTGGGTACGGGCGGCACCATCGCCGGCACGGCAGCGAACAGGGCCGACAACATCGGCTACACGGCGGCACAACTAGGCATTGACGAGTTGCTCGCAGGTGTGCCCCAGCTGCGCGGCCACGCCATTGAAACGGAACAGGTGGTGCAGCTGGACAGCAAGGACATGGACCATGGAACCTGGCAGATGCTTGCGGCGCGATGCGTCCACTGGCTGGCCAACGACAGCGTTCAGGGCATCGTCATCACCCACGGCACCGACACCCTGGAGGAAACCGCGTACTTCCTGCAGGCCGTGCTCAACCCGGCGAAGCCTGTGGTCATCACCTGCGCCATGAGGCCGGCGACGGCGCTCACACCGGACGGGCCGCAGAACCTGCTGGACGCGGTGGCCGTCGCGTCAACGCCTGGCGCGCGCGGCGTCGTTGCTGTCTGCGCGGGATCAATTCACAGTGCGCTGGATGTGCGCAAGGTTCACACCTATCGCATGGACGCCTTCGGGTCGGGCGATGCCGGCGTATTGGGCTGCGTGGAGGAGGGCGCTGTGCGACAGGTACGGGCCTGGCCTGACCAGCCGGCCATCAGGCAAGGCCGGCTTCCGCAGGGCGATGCGTGGCCGCGCGTTGAAATCGTCATGAGCCATGCCGGTGCGGGCGGCGGTGTCGTGCAGGCGCTGATGGCGCAGGGCGTCCAGGGTCTGGTTGTGGCAGCCACCGGGAACGGCACCATCCACCGCGACCTGGAGGCCGCGCTGCGCAAGGCGCAGGCGGGCGGGGTGCGGGTCGTGCGTGCAACCCGCTGTGACGCCGGCCGGGTCCTGCCGTCGCCCGGTGACGCCATTGAAGGCGCAGATGGCCTGTCACCCGTGAAGGCGCGCATTGCGCTCATGCTGGAACTCATGGGCTGACATGTTCGACTCTGTCGCCTCAAGCGCATGGCTCTATCCGGCCCTCGAAGTCGTCCACATTTTCGGCATTGCGCTGCTTGTGGGCAACCTGGTGCTCCTGGAGCTGCGCGTGTTCGGTCGGGGTGGCGCCTTGCCGGTGGCTGACCTGGCCAGGTTGAGCCTGGGTATTGCCGGAACCGGGTTTGCGCTGGCGGCCCTCACCGGCGTCATCATGTTCGGCACCCAGCCCGGCGAGCTGCTGGCCAACCGGGCATTCACCCTCAAGATGCTGCTGTTATTTGCGGCAGGCTGTAATGCAGCCTTGTTCCACGGACGTGGCTCGCTCGAAAAACTGGACCGTACGGCGCGCATCATGATGGTCGTGTCGATGCTGATCTGGTTGGCCGTGATCGCCTGCGGACGCTGGATCGCCTACCAATGAACGCAATGCCTTCAACCCAGGAGATGAGCATGAAACGACGTGAATGGATGGTCGCCTCGGCCGCGCTGCCGCTGACCGGTATCTGGAGCCTGGCGCATGCGCACCATGGATGGAGCAGCTTCGACCAGGACCGTCCCATCTATCTGGAGGGCAGGGTCCTGACGTCAAAGTGGCGCAATCCCCATGCCGAGCTTGAAATCGAGGTGCCTGCCGGCCTCAAGGTGCCCACCGACCTCGCGCAGCGCCAGGTGCCGGCGCAAAGCGCCCCGGTTGATGGAAAGGCCATGATCGCCAAAGCCGTGGTTCCGACCCGCAAGGACCGCAGGTGGGAGGTTGAACTCGCACCGCTGACCCGGATGCAGGCCTGGAAAGTTGGCGAAATCAAGCCGGGAGCGATGGTTTCCCTTGTCGGATTCACCTTCAAGGAAGAAAAAGGCGATGCTGTCGTCCGCGTTGAATACCTCTACGTGGACGGCAAGGCTTACGCACTGCGCTCCGGCCCGGCCTGAGGCCCGAGCCGGTCTGATTCATCAGCTGGACAGGGCTGCCAGGGCGCGGCTGGTGATCTCGTCCACCGTACCCATGCCGCTGATTGCGT
>CAZFKW010000063.1:12009-13221 GCA_964519795.1 uncultured Ramlibacter sp.
TAATATTCAACCAGCGGACGGGTCTGGGCGCTGTAGACGTCCAGACGCTTGCGCACGGTTTCTTCCTTGTCGTCGTCGCGCTGGATCAGCGGCTCGCCGGTGAGGTCATCCTTGCCTTCCACCTTGGGCGGGTTGAACTTCACGTGGTAGATGCGGCCTGACGCCGGGTGCGAGCGGCGCCCGCTCATGCGCTCAATGATGGCATCGAAAGGTACGTCGATCTCAAGCACATGGTCAAGCTTCACGCCGGCGGACTTCATGGCGTCGGCCTGCGGAATCGTGCGGGGAAAGCCGTCAAACAGGAAGCCTTTGGCGCAGTCGGGCTCCGCAATGCGTTCCTTGACGAGGTTGATGATGAGGTCGTCACTGACCAGTGCGCCGGATTCCATCACGGCCTTGGCCTGCAGGCCCAGCGGCGTGCCGGCCTTCACGGCGGCGCGGAGCATGTCACCGGTGGAGATCTGGGGAATACCGTATTTCTGGCAGATGAAGGCTGCCTGCGTGCCTTTGCCCGCGCCGGGCGCGCCCAACAGAATGAGTCTCATGGATGTCCTCGAAGCTTGTGAAATCGGCGAGCGCTTCCGGGCGGGCCTGGCAGCCGGTGGCCTTTGCGCATTCTTGCCTTGAGGATAGCATGCAACCCCGGGGGCCAGCCTTACACCTCGAACAGCTTGCGCACACGCTCCAGGTCTTGTGGTGTATCGACGCCGGGTGCCGGCGCATGCCCTGTGATGTGCACAGCAATCCTGTGGCCATGCCACATGGCCCGCAGCTGCTCCAGGGCCTCTACATGCTCCACAGGCGCCTGCTCCATCGCCGGGAATGCGCACAGGAAGCCTGCACGATAGCCGTAGATGCCAACATGCCGCAATGGTTTGAGGCCAGGTGGCAGCTCATGAACTCCATGGGCGAAGCCATCGCGCCACCATGCGATGGGTGCGCGGCTGAAGTACAACGCGAGCCCTTTTGCATCCAGGACCGTCTTGACGACGTTTGGATTACGGAAGTCCTCCACGCTGTCCATGGCATGTGCTGCCGTGCTCATGCTGGCTTCAGGCCTGTCAATGAGCAGGCGGGCGACGGCATCAATCAGGGCGGGCTCGATCAACGGCTCGTCCCCCTGGACGTTCACCACGATGTCATGTCCGTCCAGCCCGAGCCGTTCGCAGGCCTCCGCCAGCCGGTCGCTGCCTGACGGGTGGTCGGGCCGGG
>CAZFKW010000064.1:0-8138 GCA_964519795.1 uncultured Ramlibacter sp.
GATCGAACTGCGACGAAGACCCGGAACGAGGACTTCTTGAAAGAACTCGACAAAGATCGTACCGAGAAGGGGTGTGAGTATGCGGTGCTGGTCTCCTTGCTGGAGCCAGATAGTGAACTCTACAACTCGGGAATTGTCGACGTCTTCCACCGCTTCCCCAAGATGTACGTCGTGCGACCGCAATGCTTCATTCCGATCATCACGCTGCTACGCAATGCAGCGATGAACTCACTTAAATACAAGTCGGAACTCGCCCTCGTCAGGTCACAGAACATAGACATCACGAAGTTCGAGACCGAACTTGAGACTTTCAAGTCGGCGTTCGCAAGAAACTACGACCTTGCATCGGGGCATTTCCAAAAGGCTATCGCAGAGATCGACAAGTCAATCGATCACCTGCAAAAAACGAAGGATGCCTTGCTCGGCACTGATCGGAACCTTCGGCTTGCCAATGACAAGGCACAGGATGTGACGATCAAAAAATTGACTCGAGGCAACCCGACGATGGCGGCCAAATTCGCCGAACTCAAGAATCAACTTCCAGCTGATGCTGGATAGACTTACTGAAGCGCTATCACCCGCTCATACAAGCGCCGCAGATGCTGATCGGACATGTCGAGGATTGGCTCGTAAATGAACGAATTAAGGTGAATGTTTTCAGGCGTCACTATTAATAGCATGCGGATACTGCCCCGTGCCCAACGCGGTGCAGGCAACGTAGGTTCCTGAGTCCATCATCAACAATGGAATGGCATCCAGAAGCAGAAGTTGAAGGCGGGCCTCGAAGCCAGCGGAGCCGGAAAGCCAGGGACGTAGCCCGCATTACGGTCCGCCAGAAACTAAACTCGCGTCGCGAAGAGCACCAAGCGACAATCCCCCCGTGAAAATCCAGCTCCTTTCCGACCTGCACCTCGAGGTCCATCCCAAACTGCAGATCGAGCCCGCCCCCGGCGCCGACCTGCTGGTGCTCGCGGGTGACATCGGCTCCTACCAGCCCGGCTCATTGCTGGCCGACACTGACTTTGGCCTGGCACGCTTCTCGCCGCTGCACGGCTGGCCGGTGCCGGTGCTGTTCCTGCCCGGCAACCACGAATACGACCACCTGGACTTTGACGCCTCCCATGCGCGGCTGCGCGAGACATGTGAGCGCCTGGGCATGACCTGGCTGGAGCGCGAGACGGTGGTACATGGCGGCGTGCGTTTCATCGGTACCACGCTGTGGACAGATTTCGAAGCGCTGTGCCAATGGCCTGACGACATCACCCGCAACCTCAGGATGCGCGAGAAAGCCTTCCGCGCGGCCAATTTCTACCTGCGCAAGGCGGGCGTCATGCGCAACGGCCAGCCGATGCTGGCTGAAGAAATGCGCGAGCAGGCCCTGGTCTGCCAGGCCTGGCTGCGGGAGGCGCTCGCGCAGCCTTATGACGGCACGACGGTGGTGGTGACGCACTTCGCGCCCAGCCTTGACAGCGCCGACCCGCGCTATGGCATGGTTCCGGGCACGGCCGGCTTCTGCAATGCGCTGGACGACATGCTCGGCCGGGCGGACATCTGGCTGCATGGCCACCTGCACGCGCCCAGCGACTATGTCAAGAACGGCTGCCGCGTGGTGGCAAACCCGCTGGGCTATTTGCGCAAAGGGGAGCAGGATGGGTACAGGCCCGGCTTTTGCGTGGACACCGGGGCCGTTGCGCAGGCAAGACACGGCTGAGGCTTCAGACACTCACCCCCGCATCCGGGGTATTGATTAACAAGAACGACTGTGTACGCTTGGGAACCCTTATGCACTGCCCGCGCCTGCCATGAACCTGTCCACGGCTTCACCCTCGCCAGCCGCGCCGGCCGCATCAGGCTCCCTGGCTGTTCCCGGCCGCCGCCTGCGCCTGGGCTCCGGCACCATCACGCTTGACCGGGGCGGCGTTGCTGTCGTCACCTGGGCTGACGCAGCATCCATGCATTCCCGCATTGCCCAGCTGTGCGACATGGCCGAGCCCGTGGTGCGCCTCGCCGGCGGCGCACTCATGGCCGATCTGTCTTTGCAGGACAACCTCATGCTGGAGCCGGCCCTGCGTGACGGCGTGCTCCCTGCCCACCTGTTGCCGGAAATTGATGCGCTCCTGGCCGATGCCGGCTGCCCCGTGGACTGGACGCGCTGGGCCGCCACGCTGCCGCAGGATGCCACGCCACTGGAGCTGCTGCAGGTGCGCATAGGCCGCGCGCTGGTGGCCGACCCCGACCTCCTCATCGTGGACTGCGCGCACTGGGACGATGCCCTGCTGCCTGTGGCGCAACTGGCGCGCAGCTTTGCCTGCCACTACCCCTGGCGCATGCTGGTGTGGGCCACGCCTGATGCGGCCCGCGCAGACAGCCTGCGCGCATCACTGCAGGAGTTCAGCGCTTGATCCCATCCCCCACACCTGCGGCAGCCGCCCCCGCCACCAGCGCGGACGCCATGCCGGAAGAGTTCCTGGTCGCCCGGGCGCGCAAGAACCCCGGCCATACCTGGCTGGCGCTGGCCATCGTCGTGGCCGTGTTGCTCACGCTCACCTCGGCCTGGCGCCAGGGCTGGTTCACGCCGACGTCGCATGTGTTCATCGACCTGGGCGGCGCGGGCGGCGTGCAGGTGGGCACGCCGGTTCGGCTCAAGGGCTTCAAGATCGGCGAGGTGGACCAGATCAACCTGGAGAAGAACCTCAGCGTGCGGGTGCGCCTGCGCATCGAGACCGGCAAGATGGAGTTGCTGGGCGCCAACGCCAGCGCCAAATTTGGCCGGGACAGCCCCATCGCCGGCAAATTCATCGAGCTGCAGCCCGGGGACCGCGACGGCCCGCGCCTGGCTGCGGGGCAGAGCCTGAAGGTCGATGCGGGCAGCGACATCGAAGACATCATGGCAACCGTCAAGGTGGCGGTGGAAAAGCTGTCTACCGCGCTGGAGAAGATCGACCCGATTCTTGAAGACACGCGCAAGCTCACGGGCGAAGCCGTGGCCATGCGTGAGTCCATCCGCACCACACTCACGGCTACGCTGGCCAACATCGAGGCCATGTCGCTGCAGTTTAGGCAGACCAGCGAGACGGCGCGCGCGCTGGTGGGCAACATCGACGGAGACCGCGCGAAGGTGGTGGGCGATGTGCGCGGCGTGCTGAAGCAGACGGATGCAGCCGCAGCCAGCGCCGGCAAGGCGCTCAAGACGCTGGAGACGGACCTGCCCGTGGCGCTGGACAAGACCAAGGAACTGCTGGAGAACGCCAAGTCCGCCAGTGCCGACGTGAAGCAGATATTGCGTGATGCGCGCAACGACGTCCCCGCCATCGTGCGCTCGGGCCGCTCGGCCGCGCAGGATGCAGCGGACATCACGACGGGGCTGAAGAACACCTGGCCGTTGTCGGGCGCGGTCAAGCCACCGGACGCCGGGCCCTTGCCGCTGGACGGGTTTGAAGGGCCGCGGCCATGAGTGCGCGCCACCCATTGGCCCTGGCGGCTGCAGCTGCAGCAACGGCAGCGGCGGTGCTCGTGTTGGGTGCCTGCGCAGCCAAGCCCGTCACCAGCCCCGCAGTGTCGCTGGCGCAGTCCAGCTCACAACGCGGCGCACAGGCCTTCGCACGGGGCGATTTCGTCAACGCGCAGCGCGAATACGGCACGGCCCTGCATGTGTATGAGTCACTCAGCGACGCACCGGGCCGCGCTTCAACACTGCTGAGCCTGGCGCGCATTGCCGCGCAGTCGGGCCGCCCGGCCGAGGCGCTGGCAGCGGTGGACCAGGTGCTGGCCGATCAGGCCTTGCTGGACGCGCCCATGCTCATCACCGCGCATGGCCGTGCAGCAGCGCTGCACCTGTCGCAAGGCGCGCTGCCCAAAGCCGAGACGCACCTGGCACAGGCCGGCACCCTGTGCGCCGCCACCTGCGCAGACGCTGGTGCGCTGGCTGTGCTGCGCGCGCGCTCGGCGCTGGCTGCGCAGCAACCGGCCGTTGCGCTGAAGCATGCCACTGATGCGCTCGCCCTGCCCGCACTCGCAGCCGTCGCGCCGCCAACGCTCAAGCCCCAGGTCAGCGCCGAGCGGGCGAACGCCCTGCGTGTGCAGGCCCAGGCGCATGCCGCGCTGGGCGCCCCCGTCGCTGCGCAGGCAGCCGCATCCGCCGCACTGGACCTGGACCGCGCCCTGGGCCTGGCCGACCGCGTGCTGCTCGACCTGCAGTTGCTCGCCCAGGCCTACAAGGCGCAGGGCGCTACTGCGCAGGCCCGGCAGTACCAGCTGCTGGCAGACCGCGCGCAGGCGGCGGGCAAAGCCTTGCGCGGCAGCGTGGCAGACTGAAGGCCCGGGCCATGCAGTGGATCGAAGCCCGGTTCAAGCAGTTCAAGCTCTGGCTGATTGCGGGCGGCCCCCGGGTCGGCGCCATCGGCTACTTTGCGATTCTTGCCGTGGCACTGGTGCTGCAGAGCTGGCCAGGCTTCCAGTACGCCGAATGGAAGCTCTATGACCAGAGCCTGAAGATTTTGCGCAAGCTCACGCATCAGCCGGTGAACAACGACGTGGTCATCATCGCTGCCGACGAGGCCAGCTTCCGCGCTTTTGACGAGCCGTTTGCGCTGTGGCACAAGCGCCTGGGCGCACTGGTGGATGCCATGGTGGTGGCGCAACCAGCGGTTGTCGGGCTGGACATCGTGCTGCCGGCCAAGTCGTTTGACAACGTGCTGCCGGGCATCGACCGCGAGCTCATGCGGCCCCTCTTGCAGGCCCGCGGCAAGCTGAACCTGGTGGTGTCGCAGACACTGGACGACGACCTGCGCCCGCGCGCCATCTTCCCAGGATTCGTCGCGCTCATTGGCGCGCAGAACCTGGCTTCGGGCCTGGTCTGCTTTGATGAAGACTCGGTGGTGCGGCGCGTGATGTTCGCGCAATGCAGCACGGCGCCCGGCAATGGCGAGAATCCGGGCCTGGCGCAGCGCATGGGTGCCGCGCTCAATGCGCCCGCGCGCGGCGCGGGGCTGATCGACTACCGCACCGGCGACCCGTTCCCCGTCATCTCCATGGCCCAGGTGCTGGCCTGGCATGCTGAAGGCAATGCGCAGAAACTGCGCGAGACCTTTGGCGGCAAGCCGGTGCTGGTGGGCGTGGTGCTGCCGCTGGAAGACCGGCTGCGCGTGCCCGTAGCCCTGCACGCTGCCGAGCCGGACAACACCCGCGTGCCGGGCGTGATGCTGCATGCGCAGATCCTGCGCTCGATCCTGAACAACGGCTACATCCAGATGGTGCCGCGCTGGTTTGTCTCGGCGCTCACGGCGCTGGTCTGCCTGTGCTGGTTCGGCTATGGCTTCAGGAAGAACCTGGTGTACTGGACGCTGTTCCTGATGCTGCCGGCCTTTGGCCTGTATGCCCTGTGGCTGGGCTTTGCGCTGTCGCCGGCGGCGCTGCTGGTCTCGGCCAAACTGGCCTATGTGGCGCGCCAGGGGCTGGAGGCGATGCGCCTGTCGCACCAGCGCTCGCGGCTGACGCAGGCCTTTGCCGGCCACGTGAACCCGCGCCTGCTGCAGCGCGTGCTGGCGTCAGACCTCAACAACGGAGTCGGCGAGCTGGCGCCGCAGCGCCAGCAGGCGACGGTGATGTGGGTGCAAATTCCGGAACACAACCCGGTGCTCACCCACGACACGCCTGACACCGCGTTGCGTTCGCTGTCCCGCTATTTCGACGCGGTGCAGCAGGCCGTGCAGCGCGCAGGCGGCATGGTGGACCGCTTCCAGGGCACGGGCGTGCTGGCCTACTTTGGCGCGCCACTGCCGCTGCGCAACCCGGCGCGCTCGGCGCTGGAGGCGGCGCTGGCGATTACCCGCTCGCACAAGTCCTGGGGCGCCGCCGTGTCGGTGCAGGGCGGCGCGCTGCCGCACCTGGCCATCGGCATTGCGACCGGGCTGGTCGTCACAGGCCAGGCGCCGATGAAAAAGTCCAGCCCCTTTGTGGTGGTGGGCGAGCCGGTGGACCAGGCCGTGCAGCTGGCAGCGCGCGCGGCGGGCGGCGAAGGCCCGGCGCAGGTGCTGGTGTCGGAGAAGACTGCTGCGGCCGTGGGCGATGCGGGCCTGCAGCGCCTGGCGCAGGACGGCGCGCCAACCTATTCATTGACCGTGAGGTAAGCCTGATGACCCGTTGCATGAAACTGATCGCCCTCTTTGCCGCCGCCTGGCTGTGCCTGGGTGCGGCGCACGCGCAGGGCGTGGCCATGGCGCTGGACCGCGCCGGCGACGTTGAAGTATCGGCCGGCGGCAAAGCCGCCAGGCTGGGCGTGCTGGACTACCTGCCGCCTGACGCGGAAGTGCGGCTGGCCGCCGGTGCGAGTGCCACGCTCGTGTACCTGGCCACATCGCAGGAGTGGCAGTTCGCCGGCCCCGGCCGTTACCGCCTGCAGGCGGTCCAGCCCGCCGTGCTGCAGGGCGCCGCGCCGAAAGCGCGCGGCGTGCCGGCGCCCTCCGCTCAGGCCCTTGCAAAGATGGAACCGGCCCAGCGCGAACGCATGGCGCTCGGAGCCGTGGTCATGCGTGCAGCCGGCCCGCTGCGCATCGTGAGCCCTGCCAACTCCGATGTGCTGGCGCTGCGCCCCACGCTGCTGTGGCTGGCGGCAGACAAGCAGCCCGTGCGCATCAGCGTGTTCGGTGAAGACTCGAAGACCACGCCGCTGGCCCAGACCGTGACTGCCGCCATGCAATGGAGTGTGCCCACCGACCTGCCGCCGGGCGGCTACACCTGGCGCGCGGAGATCGTGTCGGACACGCCGTCGCCGGCGCGCACCGGCAAGTTCACCGTCATACCGATGACGGATGCACGGCGCAGCCGCATTGGCGCAACCCCTGAAGGCTTCCCGCAACGGGTGGCGCATGCGGTGATGCTGGAGAGCGAAGACCTGCCGCATGACGCGCTCGTGGTGTGGCGGGCACTCGCTGCCGAACGGCCGGAAGAAGAATCGTTGAAGCAATGGGCACGCTAGTCACTTCCGTCCATCAGGCAGCGCGCTTGCGCGGTGCGGCGCTGGTTCAGCTGTGGCTGCACCGCGATGGCTGGCGTCTGCCCTTGCCGCGTGCGCTGATGCGGCGCGAGCGCAGCACGCAGCTGTCCGAGCTGATGCCGGCGGTGATGGTGATCGCGCTGATGGTGGGGGCGCTTCTGTTCGTGACGCTGCCTTCTGCGCTGGGTGATTCCTACATGGCCGCGCTGGCCACGCTGTGGCCGGTGTGGGTGGTGCAGGCTGCGCCGCTGGCGGCCGCGCAGGTGCTTGCCATGCAGCGCGCCCCGACGCTGGCGCTGGAGCTGTCGCATCGTCATGGCAGTGGCGAGTTTGCCGCGCTCGGGCTGCTGCAGGCATCGCCGGCGGCCTGGCCCTGCGTTCCGCTGCTTGCCGCCCATGCGGCGGTGACGGCGGCTGCGAGCTTCCTGCTGATTGCACTGACGCTCGTATTTGGATTCATGGGCGCCCTGGTGCTGGCGGTGGGCGACCTGCGCCAGTCGCTGGATGCGGTCTTTGTCCTGGTCTCGCCGCTGGACTGGCTGCGCAGCGGCATCGCGGCGGCGCTTTATGGCCTGGCCTGCAGCCTGGCAGCCATGCTGTATGCCTGGCCCGGCACGCAATCGTCAGCCGCCGCCGTGGATGCGCACCGGCTCGGCCTGCGCGCCATGATCGTGAGCTCGCTGGCCATTATCGCGACGGCCGTGGCCTTCACCTGGGTGATGAACCTGTTGGGATTCCTGAAATGGTGGTGATGAAAATGCACATTCACATGACGGTGCCGCGCCTGCTCCTCTGCACGGCCATGGCATTGGCGGCCTGCGGTGTGGCGACGGCACAGGCCCCTGCCGGGACAGCCGTGCCCGCAAGCCCCCCGGCCGCCGCCGCAGCATCGGCTGAAGTCTTCGTGCAGACCGGCAACTCGCTGATGGTGACGATGGTGCGCTTCTCCCCGGATGGCCGGCGCATGGCCACCTGCGACGGCCGTGGCACCGTGCTGGGCTGGGACGCCACCAGCGGCCGGCAGTACCGCGAGCTGCACAAGCACAACGGCATGTGCCTGGGACTGGCATTCACGCCCGATGGCCAGGGCGTGCTGTCATCCGGCGGCGCGTCCTCAGGCAACGACGTGGTGCTGTCGCGCTGG
>CAZFKW010000064.1:8148-13155 GCA_964519795.1 uncultured Ramlibacter sp.
GGCGGCGCTGCAAACCTGGACTGGCTACAGGGGCCAGATCCTTGATGTGGTGGCCACCGCCGACGGCAAGGGCGCCCTGGCGCTCGGCGACCGGGCCGTGCTGCTGCGCCTGGCCCAGGGCCAGGCTGCACCGGTGCAGGCGCTGCCCCTGCTGCTGAAGGGCGAGGCCCCGGAGACGGCGCCATTCAATGTGGCCATGGCCATCTCGCGCGACCAGCGCACGGCCTATGTGGCGCGCCGCGATGGAACCGTCGTGGCTGCAAGCCTGGACGGCGCGACGCCGCCCGCGCAGTTGGCAAAGCTGCCCGAAGCCGTCTCGGCCATTGCGTTGTCGCCCGACGGCAGGCTGCTTGCCCTCTCGCAAGGCACGATGCGGGGCTCGGCCAACAAGGATGTGGTGCTGGTGGAGGCCGCGACAGGCCGCGAGCTCCGGCGCCTGGCAGGCCACGCCGGCAATGTGTCCGCCCTGGCGTTTTCACCCGACGCCAAGCTGCTGGCATCGGCCGCGCAGATCGACATGCAGACCATGCTGACCGGGAGTTTCAGCGCCATCCGCGACCATGAGGCACTGCGCCTGTGGCGGCTGGAAGACGGCGCCGTGCTGGCGGACATGCGCAACCGGCGCAACCTCAACGGCACGCCATTCCTGCGCGGCGGGCTGGACTTCACCGCCACGAGCGACGGCGGGCTGCCTGTGACGCGCCTGGCCATGGCCCTGTGGGACGAAGCGGCCCGCGTCTATGAAGTCGATGCGGCCCAGGGGCTGCGCCAGGTGCACCTGCTGGAAGGCCGGGGCCTGGCGCCCCGTGACCTGCGTGCCAGGGACCGCACCGGCCGCATGCTGGTGTCCGACGGCAGGCCGCGCGTAGCACCCCGTGACAGCTACATCCAGGCCGCCGACGTGCGGCGCGAGTTCGGCACGGACGCCGACTGGACGGCAGCGCGGGAAAAGCGCGTAGGCGAGCTCTACACCGAGCGGGGCTTTCGCACCAATACCCAGAGGGCATCACTGTGGGACCTGAAAACCGGCCGGCTGGAGCAGGTCCTGGACTGGCAGCGCGGACCCACCAGCAGCCTGGGCGTGGACGCGCAAGGCCGGTTCACCTCAGTGGCGCCGCTGTTTCCGCACACCATCATGGTCGCGCCGCTGCGCACTCGCATCGTCCGCGAGGCCACGGCCGATGCCCAGGGCAATGTCTCGCTGCGCCACTTTGGCTACGAACACTGGGACGGCAAGCCCGATGACATCTTCACAGCCCTGGCGCCGACGCCTGCGCCGCCCGGCGGGAGCCCCGCCCCGTCCGGTGCATCAGGGTCCGGTCCGGCACCCGCCGCCCAGCCGCCGCATGCGGGCGCCTATGGCACCGACATCATCATCCAGTCGCCATCGCAGGGCTGGACGGTCGTGGCCGGTGTGCCGATTGAAGACCAGAAGGACGCAGCCACCAGCAAGCTCGCACCGCGAATCTTCGTGCAGCAGCGGCTCGCGGACGGCGCGCAGGTGCACCGGCACGACCTGGCCATGCCGGGCGTTGTGCGTGCCATGGCCATCTCGGCGGACGAGCGCACGCTGTGGGTCAGCGGCACGGCCAGGGGATTGCCCTCTGACATGGCGCATGAGGCCTGGCTGATGGCGGTGAACCTGGCCGACGGGTCGATCGCGCGCCAGTGGGCGCTGGCGCAGGGCGTGACGGTGGATGTCATCGTCGCGCATCCGGCAGGCGGCATGGCCATCACCAACGGCGGAACCAACCTGTCCATCTGGGACCGGGAGCAGGCCGCGCGCAAGTACTTCGTCAAGGCATCGGACAGCCTGCGCCCCGTCAAGGCGCTGGCGCTCTCCGCCGACGGCAGGACCATTGCCGCAGCCGACACCACCGGCTGGACCGTGCTGTGGAACTGGCCGGAGGGCGCCGAGCCGGTGCCGCGCTGGGCGCGCGGACTGGCCGCCCCCGGCCCGCACCTGCTGGGCTTCATGGCCGGCGACCAGCGGCTCGCTGCGGGCGCCAGCGACGGCTCGGTACGCCTGCTGGCGGCCACCGATGGCAGCGAGATCGCCCGGATGATCCGCTTTGACAATGACGAATGGATCACCATCATTCCCGAAGGCTACTTTGTGGCCTCGCAGGATGGCGACCGCCTGGTCAATGTGCGGATGAACGGCGAGGTCTACGGCATTGACCAGTTCTACGACGTGTTCTACCGGCCCGACATCGTGGAGCGGCGGCTGGCCGGCCGGCCAATCGCGCCCTTGATTACCGTGACGCTGCAGGATGCACTGCGCCAGCCGCCGCCGCAGGTGACGCTGGCGCTGCCCGGCGGTCCTGTTCCTGCAGCAGGAAGCAAGTACCGGATCAACCTCCAGGCGCTGTCCCGGGGCGGCGGCGTGGGTGAGGTCCGCGTGATGCACAACGGCAAGCTCGTGGAAGTGCTCAACCGTGCCGTCATCAGCTCGGGCCTGGCGGCGGTTCCCGCCGCTTCCTTGCAGGCCGCCGCGCCCGCACTCGCGGCGCAGGCCCGCAATCCGGCGGTGGCCGAGGAGACAGTCACCCGCGCGCTGCGGTTGGCGGTGCAGGCCCAGCAGGGCAACGCGCCCATCGCGCCGCCGCTTCAGCGGCTGGCCGGCAGCGTGGAGCTCGAACTTGTGCCTGGGGAAAATTCGATTGCCATCATCGGCTTCAACAGCCCCGGCAACCTGAATGCCCGACCGGTCACGCGTGCCGTGGTGGCCCAGGGTACGGCGCCCGCGCCACGCGTGTTCGTGCTGGCCGTCGGCATCAACAGCTTCATGCATCCCAACGCCATACCGCTCAAGGGTGCGGTCAAGGACTCCAGCGACTTCAGCCTCGCACTCAGGGGCCGGCTGAGCGGCATGTACCGCAATGTGCCCATCTCAATTAGGACGCTGCACAACGAGCAGGCCACGCGTGCCGGCCTCGCCGCAGCGCTGGACCAGCTGAAAAGGGAAGTGCGCGCGGGTGACCTGCTGGTCTGGTTCGTCGCCAGCCACGGCACGCTGGACAGCAGCGGCCAATACGGCGTGATCCTGCATGACTGGGACGGCCGCGCCAACCCGGGCAGCCTGTTCTCCACCTTCAACATCCTGGAGGCGTCACGCAGCATCAAGGCCTTCAACCAGCTCGTCATCCTGGACACCTGTCACGCCGGCGGCGTCAACTCCCTTGTGCGCGGCCTGTATGACGCGCGGCTGGCCGTACTGGCGCGCAACATGGGCCTGCATGTGTTTGCCTCGGCTGCCGACACCGAGGAGGCCATCGACAGCTACCAGGGCAATGGCCTGTTCACCCATACCCTGCTCAAGGGCCTGGCCTCGCCGGTGGCCGACAGGAACTCGGACCGCAAGGTCACGGTCAATGAGCTGGGTGACTTTGCGCGCCGTGAAACGCTGCGCATCGCGCGCAGTGTGGGCCACAGCCAGGAGCCCCTGATGATGAACTTTGGAAAGGACGTGACCGTCTATGCGATTGACTGACTATCCGTTCTGGAGGGTCTGCGCCGCAGCCCTGCTCCTGACGCTTGCCCTGCCCGCCGTCGCGCAGAAGTACGGCAAGATCCGCAACCCGATCGGCGCCGACATGAGGGCGGCAGGCACGGTTGACGGCATGTTCATCCAGAGCGTTCCGCACGGCGAGCTTGTCGAGCGGCTGGAAGGCGGCATGTTCAGCGTCTGGTGGAAGGTAAAGTGGCAGGGCAAGGAAGGCTGGATCAGCCGCATTTACCTTGAGGGCGTTGACGATCCGGGGCCACTGGTGACACCGGTGCCGGGGCAGCCCCCGGCCGCAGCGCGGCCACCTGTCCCGTCCACCCCGCCACAAGCTCCTGTTGTGGCCGTGGCCCCTTCTCCTGCGCCTGGCCGACCGGTTGCTCCTGCCCAACCGGCCGCTCCTGTAGCCGCGCCAGCACCCGTACCGGCCTCTGTGGCCGCTCCTGCGCCCGTCTCCGCTCCACCTCCACCTGCCCTGCCTGCAGTGACGGTGGCGGCCGCGCAGCCTTCCGTTTCATCTGTGGCACAGCGCCCTGCAGCGGGCCGCGGCCGCGCCGTCGTGTTCGGCATTTCCAACTACACCATCCCGGGCGTCACGCCGCTGCTGGGCGTGCCGCGTGACATGGTGAGTGCGGGCGTCATGGCGCAACTCATGGGCATCAGTGCGGACCGCATCACCTGGCACCAGGAGGGCGAGGTCACCAAGGCCGGCATGACGGCCGTGCTCACCCAGCTGGCGCGCGAAATATCGGAAGGCGAGCCGGTGCTGGTCTATTACAGCGGCCACGGCAGCCGCATGCCCGACCCTGCCTCACCCAGCCAGTGCGTCGAAGGCCTGCTCACGGCCGACGACCAGCTGCTCTCCAGCCGCGAAATGGCCCAGTTGCTGCAGCCGCTTGCCCGCATCACCGACGGTCTCTTCGTCTTTTTCGACTCCTGCTTTTCCGGCGGGCTGGCAGCCACCCGCGCTATTGAGGGGTCGGGCCTGCGTGCCAAGTTCGCACCGCGGGCAGGGGAGCTCTCCAACTGCCAGGCCGTCAACGACCTGGCCAATCCGCCGCGCGGCACGCGCGCGACGGGCAACCGCTACGTCTATGCCGCCGCGGCCCGGGCCAATGAAGTGTCGCTGGACGATACCGAGACTGGCGGGCTGGCCACCAACAATTTCCTCGGCTGCATGATGCAGAACAACGGCGCAGCGATGAGCGTGGACGCCCTTCGCGCCTGCGCCCAGTCCGGCATCGAGCGGCGCCTGGCCAACGAGAAGCGCTACCTGCCACACCACATGACGATCACCGGCGACCTGAACCTGCGTCCCGTGCGCACCAACCTGACGCCGGCCCTCAAGCAGCAGATGGTGGCCAGCGCCGCGCAGGGCCAGCTCGCCAACCGGCCGGCCGAGGCCAAGGCCGCCTTTGTCAGCAGCAGCCTGATCACCCAGGGTTGGCCGCAGGTGTACAACCCGCAGCAAGCCTTCAACGCCATCGCCGGCAAGGCGGACG
>CAZFKW010000065.1:0-2081 GCA_964519795.1 uncultured Ramlibacter sp.
GTAGCCTTGCGCGTGTCGAGCCGGGGGGTGGGCTGCGGGTCGGCCCGCAGAGCGCTGGCGCAGTTCCGGGACCAGCCTGCTATGCCCGCGGTGGCCGGCTTCCCACGGTGACCGATGCGAACCTGGTGCTGGGGCGGTTGAGCGCCAGCCGGTTCCTTGGCGGCGAGATGCCGCTGGACCTGGAGCGGGCGCGCCAGGCGCTCGCCACGCATGTGGCGGAGCCACTGGGTATTGATGTATTGGCTGCGGCCGACGGCATCATCCGGATTGCGGCCACCACCATGTCGCATGTCGTGACGCGTGTCACAACCGAGCGAGGTCTTGATGCCGGCAACTTCACCATGGTCGGCTATGGCGGAGCCGGCCCGCTTCACGCCAGCCTGGTAGCGCGTGAGCTGCGCATGCCGACATTGATCATTCCGCCGTCGCCAGGGCACTTTTCGGCCTATGGAATGCTGATGGCGGACTTGCGCCGGGATTTCGTCAAGACATGGTTCCGGCCTCTTGCAACGCTGGACCTTGCGGAGATGGAGCGCATTTACTCCGGCATGGAAGATGAGGGCCGCAGCTCGCTGCAGCAACAGGTTCCGGACGGAGCCGCGCTGCTTGCCCGACGCGGCGCCGACATGCGCTATGTGGGCCAGGAGCACTCGGTCACCGTGGAGTTGCCTGCGGCGCTGTTCGCGTCAGGGGATGTGGCCGGCATCAAGAAGCACTTCGATGCCATTCATGAACGCCGGTATGGCTTCAGCACCGCAAGCGCACCGGCGGAAATCGTCAGCCTGCATGCCTCGGTGATAGGCCAGCTCCCCAAGCCCGAAAGCCGTAGGCTCGATGCCACACGAGGGGCGCCGGCAACTGAAACGCGGCAGGTGTACTTCAGCGAGGCCGGGGGCTTTGTAGCCACTCCCGTCGTGCAGCGTTCGTCGCTGGCGGCGGGAGACGCCATGGATGGTCCCGCCCTGGTGGAGGAGCATGCCTCCACCACCGTGATCCTGCCGGGCGACCGCCTGGAAGTCAGCCCCTGGGGCGACCTTGTCATTCAAATCGGGAATCAATGATGTCAGCGCCAACCATCACCACGCCAGAGTCCGCCGGCGGTCACGACCCGGTAGTCACAGAGATCGTGCGCAACGGCCTCGTCGCCATCACGGAGGAAATGAAGGCCATCCTCATGCGCACGGCCTACAACATGATCATCTACGAGGCGCAGGACTTCACCGTCGGCGTGTTCGACGCCCGGGGCGACACTGTCTCCATCGGTATCGGCCTGCCGATGTTCATCCGCGGCATGAGCGACACCGTGAAAGCCATGATCGGGCATTTCGGCATCGAAAACCTGTCTCCGGGCGACGTGCTGCTGACCAACGACGCCTACATCACCGGCAGCCACCTCAATCACATGACGTTCGTGGTGCCTGTGTATGACGGCGATCGCGTGGTCGCATTCACTGCCTGCATGGCGCATTGGGTGGATATTGGGGGCGTGCTCGACGGCATGACGACCGACATCTATGCCGAGGGACTTCAGATGCCCATCGTGAAGTATGAGCATCGGGGCGAGGTCAACAAGGACATCCTGGCCATCATCCGCATGAACGTGCGTGTGCCTGACCGAGCCAATGGCGACCTGAACGCGCAGGTCGCGGCTGTGAAGATGGGCGCCAGGCGCTTTTCCGAGTTGCTGGGCCGCTACGGCAGCGGCGCCGTGCTGAGTGGAATCGCAGCCATCATGGACCATACCGAGGCGGTCGCGCGCGAGCATGTACGAAGCATTCCCGACGGTGTGTACGAAGCCGAGTCGTACATGGATGACGATGGTGTGGCCGCCGGCCGCCGGATCCCCATCCGGGTGAAAGTCACCGTCAGGGATGACGAGATGGAAATCGACCTGAGCGACGTCGGCGAGCAGGTTCGGGGTTTCTACAACTCCGGCGAGGCTGCCGGCCGCGCATGCTGCCAGGTGGCTTTCAAGTGCCTCACCTCCGCCCTCGAAAGGCCCATCAATGAGGGCAGCTTCCGGCCGCTGAAGATCATCCTGCCGCCGGGCCGCGTTGTGAGCGCTGTGCGCCCCGCCGCCA
>CAZFKW010000065.1:2091-3149 GCA_964519795.1 uncultured Ramlibacter sp.
CCCGATGACGGTCGTGGACACGATCTTCAAGGCGCTCGCACCGGCCATTCCCGACCGGGTGATTGCCGGCCACCATGCCGACCTGATGTCGGCCATCATCAACACCCGCAGGCCCGACGGCCAGCTGATGATTTTCTCGGGTGGCCTGATCGGCGGCGGCTGGGGCGCCAAGAAGGGCGCGGATGGCTCGCACGCCACGATCTGCATCAACGATGGTGACACCCACAACGCCCCCATAGAACAGCTCGAAGCGAAATACCCGGTGGTGATCGAGCGCTACCAGTTGCGGCGCGACTCCGGCGGCGCCGGCACCTGGCAAGGCGGCCTGGGCACTGAAAAGGTGGGCCGTGCCGTCAATACCCTGATGTTCAATTGCCAGGTCGACCGCACCCACTGCCGGCCCTGGGGCTTGTTCGGAGGCCTGTCGGGCGCAGGAAACCAGGTGTCTGTGCAGCTGGAAGAAGAAGGCGAGACCTTTTTCCCCAGCGGCAAGGTGCTGGCCCGTTCCCTCAAGCCAGGAGAGCGCTACGTGCTGCGTTCAGGCGGCGGCGGCGGGTATGGCAACCCGCTTGAGCGGCCGGTGGAACGCGTCGAGTTCGACATCCTGCAGGGCTACGTATCGGCGGGACGCGCTGAGAAGCTGTACGGGATTGTCTATGCGCAAAGCGGTCATATCGACGTGGAAGCAACTGCTGCCAGACGGCGTGATATGGCCAGCCGGGGTGAGCCTGTGGACCTGCACGATGTGGAGGACCACGAGACTTCGCCGCTGAATGGCACGATGTTCCAGCTGGGCGGGCTTTCCCGCTTGCCGGGCCGTTGCTGCTGAATTTTGAATCACCACAACCAGGAGACACAGCATGACCAGGATATTCCGCCGCAAGGTGCTTGCCTTGACAGCCGCCTTCACCGCAGCCTTCACGATGGGTGCGCTCGTGCCCGCTGCGGCCCAGACTCCCGCCGGGCCGGCCACGGGCTTCCCGTCCAAGGTGGTCCGCATCGTCGTGCCGTTCAGCCCGGGGGGATCGGCCGATGCGTCGGCACGCATCCTTGGGGAG
>CAZFKW010000065.1:3184-13102 GCA_964519795.1 uncultured Ramlibacter sp.
TCCGAAATCTGGCACCAGCCCGTCATCATCGACAACCGGCCAGGTGCAGGCACGACGGTGGCCTCGGCGCACGTCGCGCAATCCGCGCCGGACGGCCACACACTTTATCTGGCCTACGTGCTGTCCTATGCAACGTCTGCCAATCTCTATTCCAGGCTTGCCTACGACCCTGCCACTGCGCTCACGCCAGTGTCCATGGTCGCCGATGCGCCCTTCGTGCTGTCGGTATCGCCCACCACCAAGGTCACGAACGTGGCAGAACTGGTTGCGCTTTCCAGGGCAACGCCGCAAGGACTCTCGTATGCATCAACCGGCAATGGTGCCGGCCCTCACCTGACGACAGAGATGTTCCTGCGCCGGGCCGGCCTCAAGGCAACGCACGTGCCGTACCGCGGAACCAACGAAGCGCTCACCTCACTGATCGGCGACCAGGTTCAGTTCAGTGTGTTCGACGCTGCAGCCCTCGGCCAGCTGCGAAGCGGCAGGGTGCGACCGGTTGCGGTGACATCCGCAAAACGCTGGCCGCAATTGCCCGACGTGCCTACAGTTGCAGAATCCGGCTATCCGGGGTTTGACGTGTCCAGTGGCTCCGGGATCATGGTTTCAAGCAAGACGCCCAGGGAGATCGTCGCCCAGATCAATGCTGCCATCGTAAGCGCCATGAGCACCCCATCGGTACAGCAGAAGTTCAGCGCACAGGGATTCGTGCCGATGTCCAGCACACCGCAGGAATTCGAGCAACTCCTTGTGACGCAGATGGACAGGATGCGCACCCTGATCAAGGAAATCGGCCTGCGTGTGGATTGAAGCAGGCTGCCGGGCGCATCGTCAGCGCCTCGGGCGGGCGGGCTGCCTGAGCCAGCCGAGCAGTTGCCCGTACACCTCCGCCCGGCTCAGCAGGTCAAAGTGGTTCATGCCGGTCAACACCCGGGTCCGGTCTTCGGGAATGCCCAGCGAATGGCTGGCACGTGCGTGCCGGCCCAGAGCGCTGTCCACCAGCACCAGTCCGTCGCCGAGCACCTTGTTCCTGATGCGAGCAGCCGCCTCGCCCTGCACGGCTGCAATGGCAAAACAGTCCACCCCGGGTGGCAGGGGCACCTGCGCAGCGGCGCCGGGACGCTTGCGGTCCCAGTGCCCGTCCACGAGGTTGCCATGGCGCAGGTCCTGGATACCCGCGCTGCGGACCATACCGATGCGGGCCAGGGGGGCGGAGTAAGGCGTTGCCCCGAGCAGCATGTCGATGACACTGCCGGCACGCTCCAGCGGCGCGCCGTGGTGCGGTGTCCCCAGGAAGATGATTTTTGAAAGCTGGCGCGGCCATGCAAGGCCTTCCTGCACCGCATGGTGGACGGCACTGCGCGTGACGAGACCGCCCATGCTGTGGCCGATGATCATAAGCTCCTGCACGGGCGTGGGCCAGTTGCCGACCAGCAACTCCATCTGCTGCGCGAACTCACGCCCATTGATGGAGATGTGCAGGCCGCTGTTGTAGTTGAGGTAGACGGGCGTGTAACCCAGGTCGCGCGCAAGCGCTGCGCCATGGTCATGGCCCTTGCGCAGCCACTGCGGGCCGCTCATGCACAGGCCGTGCACCATGACGAGGATCTTGCCGGTTGGCGCGGCTGGAGATTCGGGCCGCTCCAGATGCATTGCAATCGCAAGAGGGTTGCCCGACGCTGCAAGGTGGTCACCCGTCACGCCATTGAGCGCTGCAATCAAAGGCCCACGACCAGGCCAGGCCAGCGGGAGGTCCAGCATGGGGACGAGGGCACCCAGGGCCACATCGAGGCTCTTGCCAACTGCTTTGGTGATGCCGCGGACGCTGCGGTAGACAAGTCCGCTGATGCCCGTGGCCGGCCCCTGGGGCGCAATGCCCGCAAGGCTGGACGCACTCGTGATGTTGCGGTGCATGGCCTCGACGAGATCCGTGACACCTGTTACCGCATCAATCGTCAGGCGGCTGGCGCCGCGCAGGTCATCTGCGGGGCCAGGCTTTCGTCGTGAGGTCATGGGCCGGAGTGGATGGATTCCTGCAACCGGCCCAATGAGTCCGGGAACGATCAGCGTACCGGTTTGGCGATGCGTTTCTTGGCCGCATCACGCGGCACGAAAACCTTGCCGCCGTTGCCCGGCGCCGCCTTGGTGAAGGCGGGCTTGCGGGGCGCAAAGTCACCACGCGGTGCAAAGCCTTCGTTGCGCTGGCCGGCAAAGCGGTCATTGAAACCGCCCTTGCGTTCATAGCTGAAGCCTTCGCGCTGGGCGCCGTCACGGCGGTCGCCGCCGAAGCCACCACCGCCACCGTTGCCGCCGGCATTGAAACCGCCGCCAAAGCCGCCACGGTCCGGGCCACGGGAGTTGCCGCCAAACTTGCGTCCCGGCGGGCCGTCACGGCGGTCTCCGCCAAAACCACGCGGCATGCGTGTATCAGGGAAGCGCTGCTGCGGCTCCAGGCCGGGAACGGTCTCGGGCTTGAACTGCTGGCGCGTGTACTGCTCGATGTCCATGATGCGGCGGCGGTCGCGGATTTCGGCGAAGGTGATCGCCAGGCCGTCTCGCCCCGCGCGGCCGGTCCGGCCGATGCGATGGGTGTAGTCCTCCGCCTTCAGCGGCAGGCCGAAGTTGAAAACGTGGGTAATGGTGGGCACGTCGATGCCGCGCGCGGCAACGTCTGTCGCCACCAGGATCTGCACATGACCCTGGCGCAGCGCCATGAGGCGGCGGTTGCGCAGGCCCTGGCTGAGGGCGCCGTGCAATGCTACGGCATCAAAGCCGTCCTGCTGCAGGTCAGCGGCCAGGCCGTCGCACTCGACTTGCGTGCTGGCAAAGACGATGGCCTGGTTGATGGTGGTGTCGCGCAGCCAGTGGTCCAGCAGCTTGCGCTTGTGCTGGGAACTGTCGGCCCAATACAGCGACTGCTTGATGTTGGCGTGCTTTTCCTGCGGGCTGTCGATGGTCACGCGCTGCGGCTCGCGCATCACGCGGGCTGCCAGCTGCTGGATGCGCGGCGCAAAGGTGGCGCTGAACATCATGGTCTGCTTGCGCTCGATGGTGAGCTGGTTGATCTCGGCCAGGTCATCGGAGAAGCCCAGGTCGAGCATGCGGTCGGCTTCGTCAACGACAAGGAATTGCACCTTGTCCAGCTTGATCTGCATCGAACGCTGCAGGTCGAGCAGGCGGCCGGGTGTGGCCACCACGAGGTTGGCGTTCTGCAGCTTGGCAATCTGCAGTTGGTAGGGCATGCCGCCGACGACATTGGCAATACGCAGGCCGCGACAATGCTGCACCAGGCCGATGGCGTCATGCGCCACCTGCTGCGCGAGTTCGCGCGTGGGGCAGACGATCAGGGCGCCGGGCTGGGCCGCCTTGAAATTGCGGGCGTTGGTGGGGTCTTTGCGCTTGGGGCGCTTGGGGGCGGCTTCACCGCGGGCGGTGGCTTCTGCCACCTGGCGGTCGAACTCGGCGCGCTCTGCGGCTTCGGCGTCGGCCTGCTGCTTGAGCAGGGTGTGCAGCACGGGCAGCAGGAAGGCGGCGGTCTTGCCGCTGCCGGTCTGGCTGGAGACCATGAGGTCGATGTAGCGCTTGGCCTGGCCTTCCACACCGTCGGTGGGCATGGCCTTGGGGATGGTGGCTTCCTGCACAACGGTAGGTTGGGTGTAGCCGAGGTCGGCCACGGCCTTCAGGAGTTCAGGCGCGAGGCCCAGCAGGGCAAAGCCGTTCGGGACTTCGGGGATTTCAGGAACGTCAACGGCTTCCACCGCTTCAGCCACTTCAGTGTCCGCTATCACGTGCAGGGTGTCGGCAGTGCCGTCAGCGTCCAGGTTCACGTATTCAGCAGGCGCGGCAAATTCATTGCCCTGGGCCAGGTTGTCATTGGAAAAAGATTCGGCAGGCGAAAAGTCGCCCTGCACTTCATAAGAGTCAGTCATGTTTACTCACACGAGAGAGCCGCTGGAAGCGGCAGCTCCGTTAATGGTTATAAAACATCAACCATCAAACGGGGCTCAGAACCGGTCCAGATGGCAACATGTGCCTCGTTCGACCGGCTGCAGCGCATGCTGCTTTTGAGGTGGCCTCTATTGGAGGAGGCCGGGTGCATGAAGGGAGATGTACAAATGTGCTGCAGGCAATTCACCAGCAGCGCAGCCTGCGATTATGGCACGGATTGCGGGTTTTCACCTAAGCCCCCTTCATCACAGCTTGAGAAAGTGCTCCCGGTAATGCTGCAGCTCGTCGATGGACTCGTACACGTCCGCCAGTGCCGTATGGCTTTGCTGCTTCTTGAAGGCGTTGTACACGTCCGGCTTCCAGCGCTTGGCCAGTTCCTTCAGCGTGCTGACGTCAAGGTTGCGGTAATGGAAGAAGGCTTCCAGCCTGGGCATGTACTTGACAAGAAACCGCCTGTCCTGGCCAATGGAGTTGCCGCACATGGGCGAGGTGTTCCTGGGCACATAGTTGCCGAGAAAGGCGATGAGCTGTTCCTCGGCATCCGCTTCCGACAGCGTTGATGCCCTGACCTTGTCGATCAGCCCGCTGCGCCCGTGGGTGCCCTTGTTCCACGCGTCCATCCTGTCCAGCTGCTCGTTGCTCTGGTGGATGACCAGAACCGGGCCCTCGGTTCGGTTCTCAAGGTTGGGGCCGGTCACGACGACGGCAATCTCGATGAGGCGCTCCACTTCCGGGTCCAGGCCGGTCATTTCGCAGTCGAGCCAGACCAGGTTCTGGTCCGATTTGCCAAGGGGCGCAGCCAATGGGGAGATAGGTTCAGTCATGCCGGGGATTGTCGCTGATGGCCTAAACTACCGCGCATGCCAGCACCGCTCCTCCTCACGATCGCCTTTGCCTCCGCCCTGATTGCCGGCATGGCCGTGAAGCTATGGCTTGCCACGCGCCAGATCCGCCATGTGGCCCTGAACCGCGGTGCCGTCCCCCCGGCGTTCTCGCAGACCATCACACTTGCTGCCCATCAGAAGGCTGCCGACTACACGATCACCAAGGCCCGCGTGGGCCTGGTGGAGCTGGCAGTCGGCATGGCGGTGCTGATAGGGTGGACGTTGCTCGGCGGCCTGCATGCACTGAACCAGGTCCTCATGACCTGGCTGGGTGGCGGCATGCTGCAGCAGCTGGCGCTGCTTGCCTCCTTTGCGCTTATCGGCGCCCTGATCGACCTGCCTTTCACGCTGTACCAGACCTTTGTGGTGGAAGAAAGGTTCGGCTTCAACAAGATGACGTTCAGGCTCTGGCTCGGCGATCTGCTCAAGTCCACTGCACTGGGCGTGGTGATCGGCCTGCCGATTGCAGCGCTCATCCTCTGGCTCATGGGCGCTGCGGGCAGCTACTGGTGGCTGTGGGCGTGGGCCGTCTGGATGGGCTTCAACCTGCTGCTGCTGGTGATCTACCCCACCTTCATTGCGCCGATGTTCAACAAGTTCAAACCGCTGGACGATGAGTCGCTCAAAGCACGTGTGACAGCGCTGATGCAGCGCTGCGGTTTTGCAGCCAAGGGCCTGTTCGTGATGGACGGCAGCAAGCGCTCGGCCCATGCCAATGCCTACTTCACCGGCTTTGGCGCCGCCAAGCGCGTGGTGTTCTACGACACGCTGCTGGCCAAGCTCTCACCCGGCGAGGTCGATGCCGTGCTGGCCCATGAGCTCGGCCACTTCAAGCACAAGCACATCATCAAGCGCATCGTCAGCCTGTTTGCATTGAGCCTGCTCGGCTTTGCGCTGCTGGGCTGGCTGTCGGCGCAAAGCTGGTTCTACACCGGCCTGGGTGTGCAGCCCAACATGGGCGCCCCGAATGACGCGTTGGCCCTGCTGCTGTTCATGATGGTGGTGCCGGCCTTCACGTTCTTCATCTCGCCGCTGTTTGCGCAATTCTCGCGCAAACATGAGTTCGAGGCCGATGCCTACGCGGTGAGCCAGACCAGCGGCCGCGACCTGTCCACCGCGCTGCTCAAGCTCTATGAGGACAACGCCTCCACACTGACGCCGGACCCGGTGTTCGTCAAGTTTTATTACTCCCACCCGCCGGCTTCCGAGCGGCTGGCAAGGATGGGCGTATGAACAGCATGCTCAAGAAGAAGGACTGGTCAAAAACGCCGCGCAAGGCCATGAATGCGGCAGCCCTTGTCGCGGCTCTGGCAAGACTTGACGGGTGGCGGCTCACGGGTGATGGCGCGGATGTGGCCATCGAGAAGACCTATACCTTCGCCGATTACTACGAGACGATCACCTTTGTGAACGCGCTGGCCTTCATCGCCAACGCTCAGGACCACCACCCGGACCTGTCAGTGCACTACAACCGCTGTGTGGTGCGCTTCAACACCCACGACGTCGGCGGCATCTCGGACACTGACTTCGAATGCGCGGCGCAGGTTGATGCGCTACTGGCCTGAGGTCTCTGTTTGAGTGCTGGACGGCCCCCGGCAAGCGCTCGCGCCGCAGTGCGCAGAGGGGGCGTTCGCAGGTGACCACTCGTCCCACCCTCCAGTCCGGGCTGGTCGTCGCAGGCTATGGCCGGCATTGCCTCGTGGAAACGCCGGACGGCAGCCGCGTCATCTGCCATCCGCGTGGCAAAAAAAGCCAGGCGGTTGTAGGAGACCGGGTGCAGTGGCTGGCGTCCACCGACGAGGGCACGATCGAGAAAGTCGGCGAGCGCCGCAACCTGTTCTACCGACAGGACGAAATCCGCACCAAGTCATTTGCAGCCAACCTGGACCAGGTGCTGATCCTTGTCGCCGCCGAGCCGGAGTTCTCCGAGAGCCAGCTCTCCCGCGCGCTCATCGCCGCAGAAGCCGAACACATCACCCCGGTCATTGCACTGAACAAGAGCGATCTGGGCGCACCCTTTGAGCGCGCCTGGTGCAAGCTGGAGCCTTACCGCCGAATGGGTTACGCCATGCTGCCGCTGGCACTGAAACCCAGGGCAGCCCCAACCTCCATGGACACAGCGCCCCTGCTGGAGGTGCTGCAGGGCAAGACAACGCTCGTGCTGGGGCCGTCCGGCGCCGGCAAGAGCACGCTGATCAACCTGCTGGTACCGGGCGCCCTGGTGCTGACCAATGAAATCTCGCAAGCGTTGAATTCCGGCAAGCACACGACCACCAGCACCACGCTGTACTGGGTCGACAAGGCAAGTAATACGGCACTCATCGATTCACCGGGATTCCAGGAATTCGGCCTGAACCATATCGACGCGATGCAGCTGGCCGCCTACATGCCGGACTTCAAGCCCCATGTGACGCAATGCAGGTTCTACAACTGCACGCATTTGCATGAGCCGGGCTGCGGCGTGATCCCCCGGATTGATTCGGCCAATGGCCAGGGCGACATCAGCGCATCGCGCTACAGGATCTACTCCGACCTGTTCGCGGAACTGACGCAGCAGCCACGCTACTGAGACCGGTTGAGCGCGTCTGCGTCCGCGCTTCAGCCCAGAAGCCGGGCCATGGTGAGCAGGGCCAGAAGCACCATCCACATCACGACGGTCCGCCAGACAAGGCCCACAACGCTGCGCAGGTGGCCGGGTTCAGGCTCCCTCCCCGGCGTGCCTTCGGTCTCAGGCATGTCATCCAGCGGGCCGTCGCTGGCGCGAAAACCTTGTGATGCATTCGGCGCGAAAACCGTCTTGAGCGCTTCACCGCCCAGGCGCACATTCACCGCCCCTGAGGTGGCGGCCAGGATGACGCCGTCGTTGTCGTTGGGAAATCGCTGCGCATAGTTGCGCCAGCAGTCGATGGCGTCTTCAAAACTCCCGACAACCGCGAATCCCAGCGCGGTCACGCGCGCCGGCAACCAGTCAATCACGGTCCAGGCTCTGGCAGCGGCACCCTGCAGCGCAGCGCTCGCAGGCTGGCTCTGCACCTTGGCCCTGTATTTCCAGTAGCGGGAAACAAACTCGCTCATGCGGTAGAACACAGCGCCGGCAGGACCGAAGCCAAAGGCCGCAAGCACCGAGAACCAGCCCAGCACACCAAAAACATGCCGGTGCGCCGCCAGTACGGAATACTCGATGACATGCCGCACGATTTCACTGCGCGGCAGTTCGGCCGCATCGACCTGCTGCCAGCTCGCAAGCAATTCGCGGGCCTGGGCCTCATCGCCCGCGTCCAGCGCGTCGCGTATGTCGGTGAAATGGTGGCTGAATTGCCGGAAACCCAGGGTCGCGTACAGCACTGCCACACTCCAGAGCACGGCAACCGGCCAGCCGATGAGCAATGCCAGCGCCCAATGCACGGCCAGCGCCGCCAGCGAAGGGACGATGACCGCCAGCGTCCAGGCCACCCAGCCATGGTGGGTCTTGCCCGCGTCGAAGTTGCGGCTGACCCAGCGCGCCCAGGCACGCAGCCCGGCATGGACAGGGTTGTTGCGCGCGAGCGGCCGAACCTGCTCGATCAACAGCGCAAACAGGATGGCGAAAAAGCTCATGGTGCAATCATACCGACTGAAGGGTGTTGCCAGCTCGCGCATTGGGGCGGCCCAGCGGCGCCTTGCCCACACGCCGTCACTCAATGCATCACGCTGCCCCAAAGGACCGCAGCCTCACGAAATCAGGAATCGGTAGAGATTGCGCAGCATGCCCGCCGTCGCGCCCCAGATGAAGCGCTCTTGCGTGCCGTCCTGGTAGGGCATGGAGAACCATTCACGGCGCACGCCCTCCCACTCGAAAGCGTGCCGATGATGGTTCGCCGGGTTCATGAGGAAAGACAGGGGCACTTCAAACGCCGATGCCACTTCATGCGGGTTGGGTCGCAACTCGAAGTCGGGATCGACCAGTGCCACGACGGGCGTGACGATGAATGATGTGCCGGTCACATAGATGGGCAGGTTGCCGAGCACCTCGACATGGCCGCGATCAAGGCCAACCTCTTCATGCGCTTCGCGCAAGGCAGTCGCAGACGCATCCGCATCGGTATCGTCCGTCTTGCCGCCCGGAAAGGCAATCTGGCCCGAGTGGGTGGACAGGTGCACCGTGCGCTCTGTCAGGAGGACGGCCGGCTCGTCACGGTACTTCCCACGCATGACCAGGGGCACCAGCACGGCCGCTTCGGCCGATGCGCGGTCGGCAAACCTGATCTCGCGCACCACCTCGGGCTGCCACGCCGGCGGCAACACAAAGCGCTGGCGCAGCGAGCCGGGTGTCAGGATATCGCGGCCCACTGCCGGCATGTGGGCGTCGGTTCCCAGCACGGGAATGCGGCGCGGATCGAAATCCGGCAGCTTTGACAGTGGCGTGAGGGGGGTGTTGGACACGTTGCAGGCCTGAACGAAAAACCGCCGCAAGCTCGATGGAACTGCGGCGGCTGGTCGGCCAGATCGTACTGGCCAGGCAGGTGCGGAGCTTACTGGGCTGCAGCGACCTTGACGCGCGAAGGCAGCTTTTCCTTGATGCGGGCCGACTTGCCGCTGCGCTCGCGCAGGTAGTACAGCTTGGCACGGCGGACGTCGCCGCGGCGCTTGACTTCGATGCCGGCGATCAGCGGGCTGTAGGTCTGGAACGTACGCTCCACGCCTTCGCCACTGGAGATCTTGCGCACGGTGAAGCCGCTGTTGAGGCCGCGGTTGCGCTTGGCGATCACGACGCCTTCGAAGGCCTGGGCCCGCTTGCGCGTGCCTTCAACCACGTTGACGCTGACGATGACGGTATCGCCAGGGGCGAACGACGGGATTTTCTTGCCGAGACGGGCGATTTCTTCCTGCTCGAGTGTTTCAATCAGATTCATGATGACCTCATTGATCTTGCCTGGCTGCACTAAAGGCGGAAAAGTTGCCTTCGCAAGGAAGGTCATCCATGGGTTCCGCGGCCGGGTAGAGGATCGAAAAGCCTTTGATTATAAGCAGTATCCGGGCGTCAGCGCAAAGGCTTGTCAACCCAAAATAGAAATGTCCCCTTTTCCACCAAATAGAAATGTCCCCTTGG
>CAZFKW010000066.1:0-13071 GCA_964519795.1 uncultured Ramlibacter sp.
GCGCTGGATCGCTTCACCGGCCACCCCCAAGCCCGGCGCTGGCTGGTCGAAGGCGTGTTTCCGCAGGCGCAGGCCGCGCTGGTGGCCGCAGCGGGCGGTGTTGGCAAATCCTTCCTGCTGCTGGCCTTGGCGCGCGAGGTCGCGGCCTTCGATGGCACCAAAGACCATGCCCCGATGGTGTTCGGCAGTGCATTGGCAGGCCACGGCGTCGCGATTTACATCACCGCCGAGGACGACGCCATCGAGGTGCACAACCGCCTGAACGCCCTGGGCCCGATTCCTGACCAGCTCTACGTGCTGCCGCTGCCCGATGCCGGTGGCGCGCAGCCGCTGTTCGCACCCGACCCGGCCACACGCGGGCCGGCCACCACGGCAGCCTGGCTTGAACTGGAACGGCAACTGCGGGCGATGGCCGGGCTGCGGCTGGTGGTACTCGATCCCCTGCAACCGCTGTGCGCGCTCGATCTCAACGTGCCCGAGAACGCGCAGTTCGTCTGTTCTCGCCTGGCGGCGCTGGCAGCCCGCACGGGCGCATCGGTGATCGTGTCGCACCACTTCGCCAAGCGCGAGGCGACCACGCCGGAACAGGCGCGCGAGGCGATTCGCGGCACGGGTGGGCTGGTGGACGGCGTGCGGTCGGTGTACGCGCTGTGGCAGCCCAAGGAGGAACAGGCCCGCACGCTGTGCAAGACCTTGGGCGAGCCCTTCGAGCGCGGGCGCGTGGTGCTGGGCGGCGTGGTCAAGGCCAACGGGCAGGCCGACTTGCACGTCACGACTTTCCTGCGCGATGCACGCGGGCTGCTGGTGGATCGCAACCAGGACCTTCGGCGCACGGCACAGCCGGACATCGAACTGCTCCCTGCATTGAAGGCCGCCATCGCCCGCGCAGCTTCCGCAGGGCAGCCCTACACCAAGACCGGCGGCAACGGCATCTACGAGCGCCGCCACGAACTGCCGGAAGACTTCCAGCGCATCGGCAAGCATCGGCTGACCGAATGGGTGAGCGCACTGCTTGACCGCGAGGAACTGGTGATGGCGATGGCAGAAGGCTCCAAGCTGGTGAAATGGCTGGATGTGCCCGATGGGCCCGTCGCCAACGGCGCGGCGCAGTTCGTGACTGGGCACCTGGGGCGCTCGTCCGCTGGCCGACGATGAGCATCGAGGGAGGTGAGCATTCCCGATGCTCACCCTCTCTTTAGAGAGCAATGACCGGGAACCGGGAACGATTTGTAGATCGTTGATCTACAAAGAAAATCGCTGAAACTATCGTTTCCGCCCCACCCCTGGGAACGATTCGACCCGGGAACGATTGACGTCCGCGCCAGCACTGGATTTAATCGTTCCCACTCGGTCAATCGTTCCCAGCCGGGAACCGGGAAGTCGGGAACGATTTGTGATGGTGTGACGATGGTGATGGTCGTAGCCATTTCGTAATGGTCGGCGCACGCGTACATGTCCCAGGCGAAAGGGGTCCTTCCTGGCGATATTCCAATACGGGGGGCGCGAGCGCGGCATCTCGCCACCGTCAGGCCGCGAAACCGGGTTACCACTCGAAGTTACCGGTTACCACGCGCCGACGATGCAAATCTCGGCCACCGGTGCAAACCGCAAACCCCTGCAAACCTTGTTTTGGGTTCGCACGGTGGCGAAGCGTCGCGCTCGCGCCTCCCGTATAGGCCACGGTGAAGAAGGACCCCTTTTGCCTCGGGGATGGCCGTTACGCGACCGACAAATCGGTGATGGGCGCAAACGCAGCAACGGCGGGGCTTGCGGCCATTTCAACGCCCGATGGCGTCCAAACGGTGAGCGTAGGGGAGCGCTGGAAATGGGGGAACTGCTTTGTCGTCGTCGCGCGGCAGAAAACGGCCGACGAGAGAAAGCCAGCACTGGCGCGGTCTTGACGCGGTTTCGCCGCCGGAAACAGGCACATCGGCTGACGTGTCGGCGGCGAGATGCCGAGGGTGTGAGCCGCGTTCACACCCCTGAGCCAGCGCCAAAGGGGTATCCGGAAACTGGACACCCCTGTGGCGAAATCAGCCGGTGGTCAGACGGGTTTTTATTCTTCGACGAGGCCGCAGTGAATCACGAAGCCCGTGAGGTAGGGCAGTCCGCGCGGGATGCCGTACTGCTTGCTGGTCTGGCGGCCAATCGTCCAGCCCATACACTTCTGCGTGGCGGCGATGATGGCCTGGGGCAGCGCGTGGCCGTCGTAGATGGCGTTGTGGACGTCGTCCGCGAGGTGGCGTCCGTGGCGGCTGTCGAGGAAGGCCCGGGTGTTGTCGAAGTCTTCGCCCGTGGCGTCGGCGATGGCGGTCATGACCAGCGGCCAGGCAGTGGGGGCGTGCTCGTTCATCACGCCCCAGAAGCCCCACGTTTCGTTGCAGGTGGGCGGGATGGTGGTGTTGCCATCCAATTGCCTGCCACTGGAGCATGCCGTGACCGAGCCTTGGGTATCCGTCGAACAGATCGCCGAACACTTGGGCGTCAAACGCGATTCCATCTACCGCTGGATCGACCGCAAGCACCTGCCCGCGCACCGCGTGGGACGCTTGTGGAAGTTCAAGGTGACTGAGGTGGACGACTGGGTGCGCGCGGGTGGTGCGGATGAAGAACAACGCAGCGATGGCCAAGCGCCATCGCGCAAAGCTTGAGGGGATGGGCTGAATGCCAACATTGAACTGGATCGGCAAAGAAGCCGTCGTCAAACACCACAAGGATGTCCCGTTCCGCCTGCTGGAGCCGGTGACTGATCTTTCCTGCGGTCCGGCCGATTCGGGCAATCTGATCGTGCAGGGCGATAACCTGCACGCCCTCAAGGCGCTGCTGCCCCGCTATGCCGGTCAGGTCAAGTGCATCTACATTGACCCTCCCTACAACACCGGCAACGAAGGCTGGGTTTACAACGACAACGTCAACAGCCCGGAGATTCGCCGCTGGCTGGGCGAGGTAGTCGGCAAGGAAGGCGAGACGCTGGATCGCCACGACCGCTGGTTGTCGATGATGTATCCGCGCCTGGTGCTGCTGAGGCAGTTTCTGCGCGAGGACGGCGCGATCTTCATCTCCATCGACGACAACGAGGTGGCTACGCTGCGCTTATTGATGGATGAGATTTTCGGTGCGAAGAATTTTGTGGCGACGGTTCTGTGGCAGAAGATTTTTTCTCCGAAGAACTCTGCGCGTCATCTTTCCGAAGATCACGATTACATCGTGGTGTATGCGTTGAACGCAGACAAGTGGAAGCCGAACCTCCTGCCGCGAGGTGATGACGCAAAGGCACGGTACAAAGACGATGGCGACCCGCGCGGCCCGTGGACATCGGGCGACTTGCAAGCACGCAATTACTACTCTGAAGGAACCTACCCAGTCACCTGTCCATCTGGTCGAGTCATTCCGGGCCCGGGAAAAGGGATGTACTGGCGAGTTTCGAAAGCCAATTTCGATCGCCTCGACCAGGAAGGTCGCATTTGGTGGGGTGAGTCCGGTAACAACATGCCTCGCCTGAAGCGGTATTTGTCAGATGTGAAGGATGGTGTGGTGCCGCAGACAATGTGGTTCTACAAAGATGTGGGGCACACACAGGAGGCCAAGAAAGAGCTACTTGAGATCGTCGATTTCAATACCTCTGACGATGTTTTCATCACGCCGAAGCCCACCCGTCTCATTCAGCGCATCCTGCAGATTGCCACCGACAAGAATTCCATTGTCCTCGACAGCTTTGCCGGTTCTGGCACGACTGGCCACGCCGTGCTTAAGCAGAATATTGAGGACGGCGGCAATCGCAGGTTCATTCAGGTCGAAATGCTGCCCGAAGTGGCAAGCACCATCACGGCGGGACGGGCCAAGCGCGCGATTACTGGCTATACCAACGCCAAAGGTCAGGCTGTCGAAGGCCTCGGCGGCGGCTTCCAGTTCTGCCGCCTGTCCGCCGACCCCTTGTTCGACGCCGATGGCCAAATCCGCGCCGATGTGAAATTCGCACAACTGGCCGAATTCGTCTGGTTTGCAGAAACCGGTACGGGCTTCACCGGCACTGCCGATTCGCCGCTATTGGGCATCCACGAGGGCCGCGCCATTTATCTGCTCTACAACGGCATCCTCAAGGACAAGTCCGTGGGCGGTGGCAATGTGCTCACCGGCCCGGTGTTCGATGTGCTGCCCAAGTTTGCTGGTCCGAAAGTGATTTACGCCGCCGCCAACCGCATGGGTGCCCGCGCCGTGCGCGAGGGCATCACCTTCAAGCAAACCCCTTACGCGCTGGAGGTGTAAGCCATGTCCGGATTCGCACCGAAAATCTATCAGCAGCAAGTGCTCGAGAGCTTGGAAGCCTATTTCAAGGCCTGCCACGAACTGCCGTCGCCCTCGATTGCTTTCACCGCCACCACCGAACGCCTGTGGGGGCGCGGCAACCCGTACAACCCGTTGTCGGGTTTCCCGCTCGACATGCCGTACTTCTGCCTCCGTGTCCCCACCGGCGGCGGCAAGACCTGGCTGGCGGCGAAAAGCGTCCAGCTCGTCAACACGCACTTGCTGCGTTGCGAACACAGCGTGATTCTATGGCTGGTGCCCAGCAAGCCGATCCGCGAGCAAACCATCAAGGCGTTGAAGGATCGCAGCCACCCGTATCACGCCGCCCTGCGCGAGGCAGGGCCGATTACGGTGCTCGATCTCGAAGAAAGCAAGAGCGTGACCCGTGCCACGCTGGACACCTCGACCACGGTGATCGTCGCCACGCGCCAGGCATTTCAGGTGGAAGAGGAAGAATGCCGCAAGGTGTACCAGTCCAGCGGCGCACTGATGCACCACTTCGACAACCTGTCGCCCACGCAGCGCGATGAGTTGCTGACCGATGGCGAGGGCAGCGAGCGCACCACGCCCTACTCGCTGGCCAACGTGCTGCGCCTGCGCCGGCCATTCGTGGTGGTGGACGAGGCACACAACAGCCGCACCGAACTGGCCTTCGACATGCTGGCGCGCTTCCGCCCCAGCGGGGTGATGGAGTTGACCGCCACGCCCGATCTGGAGCGCACGCCCAGCAACGTGCTGCACAGCGTGTCCGCCGCCGAATTGAAGGCGGAAGAAATGATCAAGCTGCCGGTGGTGCTCGAAACCGAACCCAACTGGCAGCAGTGTCTGGCCGATGCCATCGGCCGACGCGATGCCCTGCACAAGCTGGCGGATGAAGAACGCCGGGCAGGTGCGGCCTACCTGCGCCCGTTGGTGCTGATTCAGTCGGAACCGCGCCGCGCCGGCATCGAGACGCTGGATTTCGAGAAGGTGAAGAACGAGCTGATCACCAACCACGGCATTCCCGCCAGCGAAATCGTGGTGGCCACCGGCGAGGAAAAGGGGCTGGAGCAGATCGATGCCGATTACAAGCTGGGCATTGCCGATCCGGCTTGCCCTGTGAAGTTCGTCATCACCCAGAAGGCACTGGCCGAGGGCTGGGACTGCCCGTTTGCCTACATTCTGGTGAGCATGGCCTCGCTGTCATCGGCCACGGCGGTGGAGCAGTTGCTCGGGCGCGTGCTGCGGCAGCCCGGTGCCAGCCATCGTCAGGCGAAGGCATTGAATCAATCCTATGCCTTCGTGGTGTCGCGCAACTTTGCCGAGACGGCAGGTGCGCTGCGCGACCGTCTGGTGGCCGGTGCCGGTTTCGAGCGGCGCGAAGTGACCGAGTTCGTTACTGCCGCCAAGGCCGAGCAAGCGCAGCTGGACTTGGAGGGCCACGCCGGGCGCGTGGTCGTTCGGCCCGTGGCGATTACGTTATCCGAAAAGCCTGACCTGAAGAGCGTGCCGAAGCCGGTGCGTGACAAGGTCAGTTGGGACGGCAAGCTCAATACGCTGACGATCAGTACGCCGCTCACCGAAGATGAGGCCGAAGTGCTCAAGGCCTCGGTGACCTCCGAAACCGCTGCGGCGGCGATTGTGGAAGCCGCAGAAGTCAGCCGCACCACGGCCATTGAGTTCTTCCAGACGCCTGCGGAGTTGGGCGAGCGGTTCCGCGTGCCGCAGTTGGCGTTACGTGTGCAGGGTGAGCTGGCGCTGTTTGATGACCCGGAGGTGCTGGAGTATCCGTGGGATCTCTCACCCTACGATGCTGCGCCGACAGCGGATGACCTGACGGCCTTGGGTGCCGCGTTGAAAGTGTCGGAAGGTGGCGAGATTGATATCGATGATGGCGGCCACGTGGTTTCGCGCTTTTTACCCGATCTGCAGCGTGATCTGGGCCTTGTCTATCAACCTGAAAACTGGGATGAAGTCCGCATTGCCACCTGGCTGTGCCGCAACCTGCCCGAGCCGTCACTGACCCACGCCAGTAAGCAGACGTTTGTCGCTGCGTGGCTCACCGCTTTGCTGCGCCGGGAAGGCTTTACGCTGGCACGCGCCAACTTGCAGAAGTTCTTGATCCGCAATCTGGTCGAGGCGCGCATTCGTGAACTGCGCAAGCAGGCCGTTGGCAAGGCTTTCCAACAGGCACTATTTGGTGACGATGCGGCCACGCGCGTGGCGGTGACCGACCAATACGCCTTCGAGTTTCACGCCCAAGCCTACGCGCCCAGCCGTGACTACGACGGGCGCTTTGGACACTTCGATTTCCGCAAGCACTTCTACGGGCGGATAGGCGACTTTGACAGCAAGGAAGAGTTCGAGTGTGCCTGCCAATTGGATATGTGGGCGCAACAAGGCCGAATTCAGTTCTGGGTGCGCAACCTCGTTCGGCGCGAAGGCAGTTCTTTTTTCTTGCAGAAGGCCGATGGCCGTTTCTACCCGGACTTTCTATGCCAGTTGCCGGGGACGGCAGGCCAACCGGGGCCGATTCTCGCGGTTGAATACAAAGGGGCGGATCGATGGAACGGGGCTGAAGATGACCGCCTGATCGGAGGCCTGTGGGCCAACCTGTCGGAAGGTCGTTGCCGGTTCGTGATGGTCAAGGACAAGCGCTGGGATTGGGTTGAGGAGGTGCTGAAGTGAGCGACTTCCAAAAGCAATACGCCCTGTGGGATGAATTCCTGAGCGTCTGGCCCGCATCACGGCTGGCTACGATGACTCTGGACGACTACAGCCAGGCGGGGTCGAAGGACAGCTTCACCTACTGGATCGAATCGCGCCTGGATGAGCTGGGCAGCATTTGGGGAGGCTCGTCGTTCAAGTTCGGCGTGTTCTCGCGCAAAAATCTTGAAACCCGCGAGAGTGCGGAAAACCGCAGCTACTCCGATACCCACGGCTGGTACTCCTCTCTGGGGGCAACGGCCGAAGAAGCCTTTGAAAAAGTACGGGGCTACATTGGGCAGGTGGCGGATTTGGCCGCAAACGGTGATCTGGACGGCATTGAGGCTTTCGATCACTTGGGCGAAGCCACCAAGTGGAAGATCGCCTTCCACTACCAAAATCGTCAAGCGCCGGTGATCGTGGACATCTTCAAGCGTGCGCCGCTGGCGGTGTTCACGGGCGGCACGGCCAGCCAGTCGATGGCCGCGTTGCAGAAGGCCACGTTGGCCAAGCGGCCCGAGGCGCTGGGCATTCTGGAATTCGGGCGGCAGGTGTGGGAGGCCTGGAGCCAGAAGAATCTGGCGGTCTGGAAGCTCTCGCACGGCAACCCGCCCAACTTCACCGACGCCGAGCGCCAGCAGTATCTGGATGGGCAATGGGCGGTGATGCACCGCGACACTGGCAAGGAGCAAGGCAAGAAGTTTGCCGAGGCACCGCTGGGTGCCTTGTTCTTCCTGTGCCACGGCAACAGCCCGCAGCGCATTGGCCAATTCACGTCGGCGGCCATGCCCTGCGCCAAGGGCGACGGCTGGTTGCAGCGCAGCTACCGCGTGCTCAAGCCCGCGCAGCGCACCGACCGCTACACCGCCAACTCCAAAAACTGGTCGCCGCAGGGCAATTCGACCTTCTGGCAGGTGGGCGCGCACGATCTGCCGGAATTAGAATCCACCTTGCTCAAGCCATTTTTCGGCACCGATCTGGCCGAATTGGCCGCGCTGGCCGGTGAGCCGATCGAGGCGGCCAGCCTGGGCGATGGCGTGGCACCGCCGCCGGTCGCCACACCGAACACGGGCATCAAGCGCAACGCGACCTGCTTCAATCGCATTTACTACGGCCCGCCCGGCACCGGCAAAACCTACACGCTGATGCAACTGCTCAAGCGCGACTACGAGCCGCAGGCCGCATCCATCTCGACCGAAGAATGGCGCACGCAGGTCATTGCCGAGAAGGTGGCCGTGCTGAAGTGGTGGGAAGGGGCCGCTGCCGCACTGTATGACCTGGGCGGCAAGGCAAAGGTGGCGGACATTGCGGAGCACCGGTTCATTCAGGCCATGACCGCTGCCAACGGCTCAAACCGCAGTGTGCGGCAAACGCTGTGGCGCACCCTGCAGACTCACACGGTCGAGGAGTCCACCACGGTCAAGCTGAAAAAGCGCCTGAGCCCGGCCGTGTTCGACAAGACGGCAGATTCGGTGTGGCAGTTCGCTGGGGACTGGCAGGATGCGTGCGCCGATTTGGTCACCTTGGTCGATCAGCTCAAGGCGGGCCAACAGGACGCCGCCACGGTGCAGCGCTACAGCTTCGTGACCTTCCACCAGTCCTACGGCTACGAGGAATTCGTCGAGGGCTTGCGCCCCGTACTGAATGGCGATGCCGAAGCGGGCGAAGTGGAATACGAAATTCGCCCTGGCGCGTTCAAGAAACTCTGCCGCAAGGCGCGGCAGGCGCCCGATCAGCGCTTTGCGATGGTCATCGACGAAATCAACCGGGGCAACATCAGCAAGATTTTTGGGGAGCTGATCACCCTGATCGAACCTGACAAGCGCGACCCGCAGGATGGCGGCAAGCCGCCCATCGAACTGACGCTGGCCTATTCGGGCGAGAAGTTTTCAGTGCCTGCCAATGTGGACATCATCGGCACGATGAATACGGCGGATCGTTCACTGGCCTTGCTGGATACGGCGCTGCGCCGCCGCTTCGATTTCGTGCCGCTGCTGCCCGACACGCGCGCCGTGAAAGTACCCGATGAGCCGCACAGTGCGCCGCTGGCGGGCTTGGTGGTGACCACGGACGCGGGCGAGATCGACGTGCGCCGGTTGCTGGAACGCATCAACGAACGCATCGAGGCGCTGTACGACCGTGATCACTGCATCGGCCACGCCTACTTCACCCACCTGTGGCGCACGACGGATGGCGCGCAGCGGTTCGAGGCCTTGGCCGACACCTTCCGCAATCGCGTGCTGCCCCTGTTGGAGGAATACTTCTTCGAGGACTGGCGCAAGATTCGACTGGTGCTGGGCGACAACCAAAAGCCCGATGCCGTCCAGTTCATCACCGAGAGCGGCGCTCACGAGCAAGCATTGAGTGACCTGTTTGGCGACGACCACGGGCTCGACAGCTACACCACCCAGCGCAGCCATCAACTCCAGGCCTCGGCGTTCGCCAACCCTGCTGCCTACCTCGGCATCTACCAGCCCTTGGCGTGAGGGGGCCAATGGCGCACAACCCGATCTACGAATTCGATGCACTGGTGGCTGCCGCCGCCGGTGTCACCGATGGCGTGGGGCTGCGCACGGTGCCGCCGCAGGTGTTTGCCTGGCTGGAAGCGCAGGCGCTGCGCCTGGCCGAGGTGGGTGAAACGCCCTGGCTGCGCCTGACCCAGCGACGCGGGCGACGCGCCGTACAGGTGACCAATTTCGTAGGGGTGATACGGGCACCGGATGGCTATCAGATCGAGGTGCTGCCAAAAGTCGGCAAAGCCATTGGCGGGGGCGATGTCGAGGCGCGTCAGTTGCTGATCGAAATGCTGCGCTGCTTGGGCGGCTTTCGCCACATCCAGACCGACAGCGTCAAGCTGTTCGCCACCTGTATGCCCTTGCTGGAAGTGTTCATCGCTGAATTCCTGCGCGCCGTGCAGCACCTCGTCAAACGCGGACTGCGCAGCGATTACAGGACGCAGCAAGACAACTTGTTTGCCCTGCGCGGCAAGCTGCGAATGGCAGCACACCTGCGGCACAACCTGTGTCGGCGCGACCGATTCTTTGTCGAGTTCGACGAGTTCTCGCCCAACCGACCAGAGAACCGTTTGCTGCACGCGGCGTTGCGAAGAGTGCTCTCCTGGACAGCCGCGCAGGCCAACCAGCAACTGGCACGCGAGCTGTGCTTCGTGTTTGCCAACGTGCCGGCATCGGAACATCCCGCCACGGACTTTCAGCAAGTGCGCTTGGATCGGGGCATGGCGCATTACGAAGGTGCGTTGGCTTGGGCGAGACTGATCCTGAAGGATGAATCGCCGCTCACCGGTGCGGGTGGTCATCATGCGCCGTCCCTGCTGTTTCCGATGGAGGCGGTGTTCGAGGCCTTTGTCGCCAAGCACCTTGCACGGCAACTTGAGGGAGGATTTACGCTGCGCACGCAGGCCCGCAGCCTGTCCTTGGTGAGGCACATCGAACAGAACTGGTTCCGCCTGAAACCCGATCTGTTGGTGCAGTCATCGAAGGCGAATCGTTTGGTGCTGGACACTAAGTGGAAGCTGATCGATGGCTCGCAAGCCACGGGCTCAGACAAATATGGCCTGGATCAGGGCGACTTCTACCAACTCCACGCCTATGGCCAGAACTACCTCGACGGCCAAGGGGACGTGGTGCTGATCTACCCGAAGACGGATGCCTTGAACAAGGCGCTGCCAGTGTTCGAGTTTCCGAAATCGCCAGGACTGCGGCTTTGGGTGCTGCCGTTCTGCCTGCGGCGGCGTGAGCTCATCCTGCCTGCTTGCGGCAGTCTCGCTGGGTACTTCTCGCGTGGGCCGTCTGCGCAGGCTTGCAGGGACGCTGCGAGCGGTGCTGCTGCTCAAGAAGCGGTCTTGGCATGATCGACACCGATGCATTGGCATCGCTGCGCGCCGAAAACGCGCGCCTGACCGCACTGCTGGACGCGCACGGCATCGCGTGGCGCTTGCCGCCGCAGGCGCAAACGCCTGCGGTTGCGGAGATCTCTCGGCTGACCACCGACGAGAAGGTGGCGCTGTTCCGCCAGCTGTTTCGCGGGCGTACGGATGTATACCCAGTGCGCTGGGAGGGAAAGACCTCAGGCAAGTCAGGCTACGCGCCAGCCTGCTCCAACGAGTGGCGCGCCGGTGTTTGCGAAAAGCCCAGAGTCAAATGCGGCGATTGCAGCAACCGCCTGCTGACCCCACTGTCAGATGCGGTGATCTACGACCATCTGGCCGGGGAGCACACTATCGGCATCTATCCGCTGCTGGAAGGCGACACCTGCCATTTCCTGGCAGTCGATTTCGATGAGGCCGACTGGCGCGAGGATGCCAAGGCCTTCATTCAGTCTTGTACTGAACTGGGCGTGTCGGCGGCGCTGGAGATATCCCGCTCTGGCCAGGGCGCGCACGCCTGGGTGTTCTTCGCCGGTGCGGTATCGGCGCGCGATGCGCGTCGTCTGGGTACGGCCATCATCAGCCACGCCTGTACGCGCACCCGCCAACTTCAATTGACGTCCTACGACCGGCTGTTCCCGAATCAGGACACGATGCCCAAGGGCGGCTTTGGCAATCTGATCGCCTTGCCTTTGCAGAAGCATCCGCGTGAGCGGGGCTTCAGTGTATTCGTGGATGCCAGTCTGCAGCCGTATCCCGACCAGTGGGCGTTTCTCGCATCCGTTGCGCGGATGCCCGCGCATGACATCGAACCGACCATCCTGCGCGCCACGGGCGGCGCGCATCCGCTGGACGTGACCTTCATCGACGACGAGGATCTGGCCACGCCGTGGAAGCGGGAAAGCAAACCAGCCAAGCTGGCCGGTCTGATGCCCAAATCGCTGACCGTAGTCCTAGCCAATCAGATCTATTTCGAGAAGGCGCAACTGCCGCAGGCGCTGGCCAATCGCCTGATTCGGCTGGCAGCCTTTCAGAATCCGGAGTTCTATCGGGCGCAGGCGATGCGGATGTCGGTGTGGGACAAGTCGCGCATCATCGGCTGCGCCGAAAATTTTCCGCAGCACATCGCGCTGCCGCGCGGGTGTTTCGACGCCGCGCGCGACCTGTTGGTGGATAATGGCATTCGCCTCGACCTACGCGATGAGCGCCACGCCGGACCACCCATCGCCGTCGGCTTCAGCGGCACGCTGCGCCCAGACCAGGAAGCCGCCGTGGCGGCGATGCTGGGTCACGATGCTGGTGTGCTGTGCGCGCCAACGGCCTTCGGCAAAACGGTGACGGCCGCAGCGATCATCGCCCGGCGTGGCGTCAACACCTTGGTGCTGGTGCACCGCACGGAACTGCTCAAGCAGTGGCAGGTGCGCCTTGCCGCATTCCTGGATGCAGGCAAGGGTGTGATCGGCGTCATCGGCGGCGGCAAGAACAAGCCCACCGGTCAGATCGACATCGCGGTGATGCAATCGCTTTCGCGTCAAGGCGAGGTCGATCCACTGGTGGAAAGCTACGGGCAGGTGATCGTGGACGAATGCCACCATGTCGGCGCGGCGTCCTTCGATGCCATCCTGCGGCGTGCAAAGGCAAAACACGTGGTCGGCCTGACGGCAACGCCGATTCGCCGCGACGGGCAACAACCCATCATCTTCATGCAATGCGGGCCGATCCGGCACAAGGCGGCGCAGCCGCTTGAGGCGCCGCACGATCTGGCGGTGATGCCGCAGTTCATCGAGTCGCTGATCGCTCTGCCAGCGGAGGCGGGCATCCAGGATGTGTTCCGGCATCTGGCACAAGACGCGGCCCGCACGGCAGCCATCGCCAGTGCGATCACCAACGCCTTCCGGCAAGGCCGCAAGGTGCTGGCGCTGACCGAACGCACCGAGCACATCGACGCCATTCGCGCCGCGTTGGCCGATCAGGTGCCGGAGCCGTACGTGTTGCACGGCCGGATGTCAAAAAAGCAGCGCGCCGCGTTGATCGCCGCGCTCGATGCCTTGTCGCCGGACGCGCCGCGCGTGCTGCTGGCCACCGGCAAGCTGGTTGGCGAAGGCTTCGACCATCCGCCACTGGACACCTTGGTGCTGGCGATGCCCGTCTCGTGGAAAGGCACGCTGCAGCAATACGCCGGTCGCTTGCACCGG
>CAZFKW010000067.1:0-11424 GCA_964519795.1 uncultured Ramlibacter sp.
CGTGCCGAAGATCGTGGACTGGTACATGGACGGCAAGATCAACATCGACGACCTGATCACCCACACCATGCCGCTGGAGGACATCAACAAGGGATTTGACCTGATGAAGCGCGGGGAGTCGATCCGGGGAGTGGTGCTGTACTGACACGGCCCTGATACGGCCTGTTTCAAGGCTGCACCCCCTTCCCCTGGCCGCATTGGAGGACAATGCCGGCCATGGGACTCAAGCTTTTCCGCACCACAGAATACTCCTCGTCCTCGCTGTTCAGCCACACGCGCCCGCAGGCGGGCTGGTGGCCGGCGACGCTTTTGATCACCAGCGGCCTGTGGCTTGCGGTGCCGGGCAACATTGCGCTGTGGCGCGCGGTGGCCATTGGCACGAGCGGCGGCGGCGTGTTGCTGGAGATGGCACTGGGCGCCGGCATTGCGGCGTCTGTCTGTGCGCTGCTGAGCCTTGTGGCGTGGCGAGGGCTGCTGAAGCCTGCGATTTCAGTGCTGCTGATCCTGTCCGCCGTTGGTACCTACATGCTGCTCAGCGAGACACCCCCTGCCGGCCTGCAGCCCTGGGCGGGCTGGCAACGTGTGCTCGTGGTGCTGGCGCTCTTCGTCGTGCCCCTGCTGCTGGTGTGGCGTGCGCCTGTCCGGCTGATCTCTGCGCGGCGGCAGCTCACAGGCAATGCCATCATCCTCACGGTAGCCATCGCGGTATTGGCAGCAGTCATGTGGACCGCCGGGCAGAACCTGCAGGCGCTGGTGAGCTACAAGCCCGGCTGGGCCTGCATGATCAACCCGGCTGCTGCCGTGCTGAAGCTGACGGGGCAGTGCGCCGCCAAGGTCTGATGGCCGCAGGCTTCACTGTTGCATTCCGCCAGTGCGGTGCCTGTCCAGCGCCGCCAGGCTTCCTGCCCTGTCACGCGCTGCCAGGGCAGCGATGATGTCGTCGTGCTCCGCCACCGTCTGCGCCCGCAGCGATGGCAGCACAAACTTCGCGGCAATGTGCGAGTCCGCCAGCATCCACAGCCGGCTCACTTCGGCAAGGATGATCTTGTTGGGTGACAGGTCAAAAATCCGGAAGTGGAACTCGCGATTCAGGACAATCAGCGGAGTCCACTCCTTTGCGTCCACATATCTCTGCATCTCGCGGTTCAAGCGCTGCAGCGTTGCGACGGTTGTTGCCTGCGGCCAGCGCAGGGTCGCCATAAGCTCGTTCTCCAGCAGGTGCAGCATGCGCGTGATCTGCGCCAGCTCGGCCGACGCGCGCTTGGCCACAAAGTAGCCCTGGTTGCGCTTGTGCACCAGCAGGCCCTGTTGCGCCAGCACATGCAGCGCCTCGCGCAGCGGCATGCGGCTCACGCCCAGCTGCGCGGCCATCTCGTCCTGGCGGATCTGCTCGCCGGGGTTCACCTCGCCACTGATGACCATGGCACGCAGCCGCTGGAGCGTCAGCTCCATGGCGCCTTTGGCCTTGGGCGCGGTCTTGAGCATGGGGGGTGCGGGTGCGTCTTTTGCCATGGTGAGAGGGTAATCCCGAACCTGGAATTGGATCCAATATATTATCCTTTTCATGTCTGGAGCGCAATCCTCTCCAACCCTCCCCCCAACCTGATCGCTTTCCCGCACGCAAAAGAGCATGACCGCTACCAACTCCCCCCTCGCCCGCCAGACACTTGGCGACCTGCTGCGCCGTACCCGCCAGCGCCACCCTGGCAAGCTGGCCATCCGTTGTGGCGCCACGGAATGGACCTACGCGGAGTTTGACGACACCTGCAACCGGCTGGCTGCCGGGCTTGCGTCACTGGGCGTTGTCGCAGGCGACCGCGTGGCCGTGCTTGCGCGCAACTCGCACGGCTTCGGCGCACTGCGCTTTGCCGTGGCGCGCCTGGGCGCGGTGCTGGTGCCGATCAACTTCATGCTCAACAGCACCGAGGCCAGGTTCATCCTGGAGCACTCCGGCGCGACGCTTCTGTGCACGGACTCGGGCCTGGCGGAGCTGGCGCGCGATGCCAGCGCAGGCACGCAGGTCAGGCACCTCGTCTGGTTGCCCGGTGAAGACCCCAGCGAGCCTGCGGCGGGCATGGCCAGCTTTGACGACCTGCTGGAGGCAGGAGGCGCGCTACCAGACGTGGACCTGCATGGCGGCATGCCGGCACAGATCGTCTACACCAGCGGAACCGAGTCACGGCCCAAGGGCGCCATGCCCACGCACGACGCGGTCATCTCGGAATATGTCACCTGCCTGGTCGATGCGGAGATTGCGCATGACGACGTCGTGCTGCATGCGCTGCCGCTGTACCACTGTGCACAGCTGGATGTGTTCTTCGGACCCAGCGTGTATGTCGGCATCACCAGCGTCATCACCGGCAAGCCCACGGCCGACAACCTGCTCGCATTGATGGCCCGCGATGGCATTACCTCGTTCTTTGCGCCGCCCACGGTGTGGATTGCGCTGCTGCGCTCGCCACTGTTCGACTCGACGGACCTGTCAAAACTCCGCAAGGGTTACTACGGCGCGTCCATCATGCCGGTAGAAGTGCTCAAGGAAATCCAGCGGCGCCTGCCCCAGGTGCGGCTGTGGAACCTGTATGGCCAGACCGAGATTGCGCCGGTAGCCACCGTGCTCAAGCCCGAAGACCAGCTGCGCAAGGCCGGCTCGGCGGGCAAGCAGGCGCTGAATGTGGAAACGCGCATCGTCGACGACGCGATGAACGATGTGGCCACCGGCGAGATCGGCGAGATCGTCCACCGCTCCCCGCAGCTCCTCACCGGCTACTACCGGGACGAGGAGAAAACCCGCGCAGCCTTTGAAGGCGGCTGGTTCCACAGCGGCGACCTGGGCGTGATGGATGCCGAGGGTTACATCACCGTGGTGGACCGCAAGAAGGACATGATCAAGTCTGGCGGCGAGAACGTGGCCAGCCGCGAGGTGGAAGAAGCCCTGTATGCGATTGAAGGCGTGTCGGAGGTGGCCGTCATCGGCCTGCCCGACCCGAAGTGGATCGAGGCAGTGACAGCCATCATCGTGGCCAAGCCGGGCTACATGCTTGCCGAAAAGGATGTGATCGCGGCCTGCGCGCAGAAGCTTGCGCATTTCAAGGTACCCAAGCGGGTGGTGCTGACGGATGCGCTCCCAAAGAACCCGAGCGGGAAGCTGCTCAAGCGGGAATTGCGCCGCCAGTATGAAACGCCGGGCAGCACCTGAAATGCCGGGCGGGCCCATGCGCCTGATCCATCGCCGCGTACCGGGGCTTCCAGCTGCGAACGCCCATCGCTCATTCCAGCCTGATATTGCTCTTCTGGATCAGGTCACCCCACTTCCGGTACTCGGCAGCCACGAACTTGCCCGCCTCTTCAGGCGTGCCGCCAATGGGTTCCGCACCAAGCGTCACGAGGCGCTTGCGCAGTTCCGGGTCCTGTAGCGCGCGATTGACTTCCGCATTCAGTTTGGCGAGGATCTCGCGCGGCGTCCCGGCTGGCGCGAACAGCCCGTACCAGGCGCTGGCTTCGTAACCCGGCACACCAGCCTCGGCAATCGTCGGAACGTCAGGGAATGCAGTCGCCCGCTTCGAGTTGGCGACGGCAATTGGCCTCAGCTTGCCTGCCTTGATGTGGGGCTCCACGCTCGCCAGATCAAACGTCATCGACACCTGCCCGGCAACGACGTCGGTGACCGCGGGAGCGAGGCCACGATAGGGAACGTGCAGGATGGAAACACCGGCCATGGACTTCAGGAGTTCGCCAGCAAGGTGTTGCGACGCGCCTGAGCCTCCGGAAGCGTAGCTCAGCTTCCCGGGGTTGCCCCTTGCATGGTCAAGGAGCTCACGCAGGTTTGTCGCGGGCACTGACGGATGGGCCACAAGCATCAGGGTGCCGCTGGCAACCATGGCCACCGGCGAGAAGTCCTTGAGTGTGTCGTACGGCATCTTCGCGAACAGATGCGCATTCACCGCGTTGGTGCCTATGGACCCCATCAACAAGGTCGTCCCGTCGGCCTTCGACTTCGCAACAATTTCAGCACCGATGTTTCCGCTCGCACCACTCTTGTTTTCCACCACAAATTGCTGCCCCAGGCGGGTGGTCAGGTGGGCGGCGATGGACCGTGCGAGGATGTCCGTCAGCCCGCCCGCGCCAAACGGCACAATGATCCGGACCGGTCCTGGCGGATAAGTGCCTTGCGCACTGACGGCGCCGGCAAGCACCAACAGCAAGGCTGCGATCAATCCTGACAATCTGTTCATCTCGTGTCTCCTTCGTTGAATTAATGGGTTCCGTCCAGGATGGCGCCGCGTTCACGCAGGCGTGAGCGCAGCACCTTCACATCCATCTGGTGGAAGTTCACATCGGCGTCCCCGGCGGCCAGGACTGCTGCCTCGCCTGCAGCCTGCCCCATCGCCAGGCAGGGGCCCATCACCCGGGCAGTCCCGTTCGCGCCGCGGTCGGATGAAAGGATGCGGCCGGCGGCCAGCACATTGACGAGCTTTTCCGGGACCAGGCAGCCCCAGGGGATGTCGTACGAGCCGCCACCCGATACTGGGATCCGGACCTGGCCCGTACCTGACTGGTGGATGTCAACGTGGTGGCTTCCCTTGCCGATTCCATCGTCACGCTTGGCCGCCGCAAGCACCTCTTCCTGCGTCAATGTGGCCAGGCCGACGATCCTGCGCGTTTCACGCACGCCTATCCTTGCAGAGATGCCGCTGTAGGCAGCGTTGCCAAAGCCGGGGACGTGCCTGCGAAGAAATCCGCAGCACAACGTGACTTGTGCAGCCAGGTCGCCGAGCGTGGCGCTGAGTTGCTCGGTCTTTGTGCCATCAATGCCACCGACGCGCGTGCTGTTGATGCAGACCTCGCGGCGCGACGTGGACGTCGGCTGGACCATGACCAGCGCCGTCGGGTACATCTCCCCGGATGCAATCGCGTCGTTGAGCAAAGGCCCATCTCCCTTGAGGAAGACAGTCGGCTGCCCCTGGACCATGGCGGCTTCGGCCAGTTGCGCATCAGTGCGCCCTTGCCGGATGGCATCGCTTTCCCCCAGCGCAAAGTGTTGTGGCGCCTCACGCATGAACTGCAGCAGTGCGGCGGTGTCCACGCCTGCCATGCGGAACATGAGGGATACCGGCTGGAACTCGCCCGTTTCGCTGCCATGCAACACGGCGCCGCCTGCGGCACGAACGATGTCTGCGTCGCCTGAAGCATCGATGAACACCCGGGCCTCAAGGGCGGTGCGGCCACGCTTGTTCAGGCAATGCAGCACCCGGACCCGGCCGCCATCCGCCTCAAGCCGCCAGGCCCAGGTGTGCAACAGCAACTGGACGCCGGCACGCGCGAGAAGCCCCGCCACGGCAAGCTTGACGACTTCCGGATCGATGCAGACATACCATATCAGCCGGAAGTCATTCAGCGGCCCGATGTAGCCTCCGAGCCGGCGGCATTCCTCCAGGATCTCGCGGCCGACCCCGCCAAGGATCCACTCGCCCCTGGCATTGAGGGCGCCATCTATAGCCATGCCGCTGATCAACTCGCCTCCCGGCATGGGACCCGCCTCCACCAGCACTGTCCTTGCACCGCCCCGCGCGGCTGCAAGCGCCGCGGCGACGCCTGCGGCGCCCGCCCCCAGGATCACGACGTCTGCCTGCATCGCGTGCTGCCCCTGTGCCAGCCATCCGGCATCTTCAATCATTGGTTTGTCTCCTTGTTTCGCAAGGCTTGATTATTCGGATGGATTCACGGAACATCGGCAGCCTGCCTTTCAGTTTTTTCAATTGGTGAACAAATGCCTTCTCAGCCCCCAGGCGTCAGAACGGTTCACAGGACGGCGTCGCTGCTGCGTGTGCTGTCGTCGCACGGCGCGACAGGCTGGAGGCTGAGCGACCTGTCCGAGGAATGCGGCCTGGACCATTCCACGACTTACCGGCTGCTTCAAGGCCTGTGCAGTGAAGGACTTGTGACGCGCGTGCCCGACTCGCGCCGCTACGCGCTCGGTCATCTTTGCCACGCCCTTGGCCTGGCATGCCGATCGCATTTCGACCTGGCCGCAAGCTGCGAGGACGACATGCGAAAGCTCGCCGCTGACACCAGGGATATCGTCTTCCTGAACATCCTGAGCGCCGGCGATTCGGTCTGCGTTGCCCGCGTCGAAGGCAGGCGCGCGCTGAAAGCCTATACGGTGGAAGTCGGGACGCGACGCGCCTTGTCGCTGAGCGCCGGTGGCGTTGCCATGCTGGTCCACCTTCCCGTGCGCGAGCAGCGCGCCATCGAGCGCGAGAATTTCCGCTCCATCTCACGGCGCGGTGAGGCGCGGCTGGCCGCCGTTCGGGCGATGATCGAGCGGTCGAGGCGTCTTGGCTACGGGCTGAACATGGACGACCTCATACCCGGACTTGCCGCCATCGGAGTGCCCATCCTGTCTGCCGACGGGCGGCCTGCAGCCTCCATCAGCCTGGGCACTTCCGTCGAGGAACTCCAGGAACCCAGACGTGCCAGGCTGCTCGCAAGGCTCCAGGTGGATGCAGCACGGATCTCAGCGCTGCTTCCTGCCTTGCGGTTGTAGGCCTGCTCAGCTGGTGGCGCCCGGCAAGTCGTCTCCCACGCCGGGCAATTCAATCGGCAGTCCGTCTTCCGCACTGTAGCGGTGGTGCTCAAGCTCGGCCACGCACCGCGCACGGTCGCGCGCTGCCAGCGCGGCGATGAGCCTGTCATGCTCCACAAGCGTCTTGGCGCGGTCGTCGGCGCGGTCGAACTTGGTCCACATTGACGGCTCGATCATCGACCACAGCCTGCGCACCTCTTCAAGGATCAGCGTGTTGGGCGACAGGTTGAAGATGCGGAAGTGGAACTGGCGGTTGGCCTGGATGAGGCCGCGTATGTCCACCAGCTTCACGCATTCGCGCATCTCGTCATTCAGGGCGCGCAGGCTTTCAAGCGCTTCTTCATCAGGCCAGCGGATGGTCAGCATCAGCTCGTTTTCCAGCAGGTGCAGCATGCGGCGGATCTGCGCATGTTCACCGGCGACGCGCTTGGTCACAAAGTAACCCTGGTGCGGGCGGTGGAACAGCAGACCCTGGTCGGCCAGCACATTCATGGCTTCACGCAAGGGCACGCGGCTGACTTCCAGCTGCTCGGCCATTTCTTCCTGGCGGATCTGCTCACCAGGGCTGAGTTCACCGTTGATGATCAGCGCCTTCAATCCCTGAAGCGCCCGAGTCATGGCGCCCGTGCCTTTCTCGGCCGTCCCGGGTCCTGCGGGTTTTGCGGCCTTGTGTGCCTTTGCTGCCCTCGTCCCGGGTTCGCTTGTCGCTTGCATGGTCCCACCACTTTCCGTGAAATACCCTTGTCCTCAGCCTCGAATGCTAGCCGAGGAGTGAAGTCAAGGGTAATCCCTAACAAGATTCAAAATTGAATTCAATATCATATAACTCGATTGGATAAATGTCCAAACAAACCAGTTTGACGCAGATCAGACCCTGGCAAACGACCTTCACGAGACAACCCTTCAGGAGACATCCATGTTGAAAAACCGAATCACCCGCCTGCTCGGGCTTGCCGCCATCAGCGCCACCCTGGCCATGACGGCCGGCGCCCAGGAGACCGTCAAGGTCGGCATGCTCATCAGTTACTCGGGCATCAGCGCCACCGGTGGTGTGTCCGCCGACAACGTGCTCAAGCTGTTCCAGAAAAAATACGGCTCTGAGCCCGGCGGCAAGAAGCTGGAGTTCGTGCGCCGGGACACCACCGGCCCGAATCCTGAAGTGGCCCGCCGCCTTGCGCAGGAGCTCATCGTGCGCGAGAAGATCCAGGTGCTCATCGGCCCGGACTTCACCCCCAACGTGCTGGCCGTCGCGCCGCTGGTTACCGAGGGCAAGGTACCCGCCATCATCCCTGGCGCCGCCACGCAAGGCATCGTGGGTGAAAAGTCGCCTTACTACCTGCGCACCTTCTTCACCATTCCGCAGTCGGTGCGCCCGATGGCGCAGTGGGCGGCCAAGGACGGGATCAAGAAGGTCATGATCGTCATTGCCGACTACGGCCCGGGGCATGATGCGGAAGCCACCTTCACCAAAACCTTCACCGACGCAGGCGGCGCCATCAGCGGCGTCATCAAGGTGCCGGTGCGCAACCCGGAATTCTCGGGCTACATGCAGCGCATCAAGGACTCGGGCGCGGACGCCACCTTCGTGTTCATGCCCATCGGCGAGCTGTCGCTGGGCTTCCTGAAGGCCTACGCGGATGCCGGCCTCAAGAACACGAAGATGAAGCTCATCGCCACCGGCGACGTGACGGACGAGAGCACGCTGGACGCTGCGGGCGACTCCGCACTGGGCGTGATCAGCGTGGGGCACTACTCCCCCACCCATGACTCGGCCACCAACAAGAGCTTTGTCTCCAGCTACCTGGCTGACCACGGCAAGACGCCCCGCATGGCGATGACGCATGTGACCTACTGGGATGCATTGCAGGTCCTGTATGCGGGCCTGGAAGCCCAGCGCGGCCAGAAGTTCGATGCCGACAAGTTCATGGCAGCCGTCAAGGGCAGGAAGTTTGACAGCCCGCGCGGCCCGATCTCGCTGGACAAGACCACCGGCGACATCATCCAGAACGCCTACATCCGCAAGGTGGAGCGCAGGGACGGCGTGCTTCAGAACGTCGAGTTCGATGTCATCAAGGACGTGGCGCCCAAATAAGGCCCGCTGACTCCAGCCAATACCTGCATTTCCTGACAAGTCCGGGCCCCGGGGCCCGGCCCCCTGATGATCATCCTGACAACTCTCTTCAACGGGCTGGCCTACGGCTTCCTGCTGTTCATCATGGCCGTCGGCCTGTCGGTGACGATGGGCATGATGCGCTTTGTCAACCTGGCGCATGTGAGCCTGTGCATGCTGGGCGGCTACGTAATGGTCACGGCCATGAGCAAGCTCGGCCTGCCCTTTCTTGCGACACTGCCCCTGGCCTTCCTCGTGACCGCTGTGTTCTCCATCGCGCTGGAGCGCCTGGTGCTGCGCTTTTTCTATGACACGGATGACCTCACGCAGGTGCTGCTGACCATCGGACTTGTTTTCATGTCGATATCGACCGTCGCCTACTTCTGGGGACCGACATTCCAGCCTGTCACGATGCCTGCGTCGCTCACCGGCCAGGTTGACATCTTTGGCCTCACGCTGGAGCGATACAGGTTGTTCCTCGTCGGCGTGGGCATTGTGCTGACGCTGGTGATTCTCTTTGGCGTGGAGCGCACGCGCTTTGGCGCCATGGTGCGTGCCTGTGTGGACAACAGGCGCGCGGCGTCCGGCAGCGGCCTGAATACGCAGATGGTGTTCGCGCTGACCTTTGCCATCGGCGGTGGTCTTGCCGGGCTGGGTGGCGCGCTGTCGGTCAGCCTGCTGGGGCTGGACCCGAACTTCCCGTTCCGCTACCTGGTGTACATGCTGATCGTCGTGTCCGTCGGCGGCATGGGCACCATTGTCGGCACCCTGGTCTCTGCGCTGGCGCTGGGTGTCGCAGATGTGGCAACCAAGTATTACCTCCCGGCAGCGGGCGGCTCCATCATTTACATCGTGACCGTTGCGGTCATGCTCTGGCGGCCACAGGGTCTGCTGGGGCGAAAGGTCGGTCATGCCTGAACTTGCAAACAAGGCATCGGCCTTCGGCTTTTTCCGGGAGCGTGCGCGCTGGAGCAACTGGGAAATCGGCTTCTGGCTCTGCTGGGTGGCGGCCTTCTTCATTCCGGGAGCCAACCTGGCATTGCTCGGCCAGGTCCTGGTATGGGGACTCTTTGCGCTGTCACTGGACATCGTGCTGGGTTATCGCGGCATCCCCTCGCTCGGCCACGCGGCGTTCTTCGGCATCGGCGCCTACACGGCCGGTTTCCTGGGCAAGTACGGCTGGACCGAGCCCATCTCGGCCCTGCTGTTCGCCGGGCTGGTGGCCGGCATTGTGGGCCTCATCACGGGGCGCATCGTGCGTGGCCTTCATGGCGTCGGCCTGCTGATGGTCACGCTGGGGCTGAACCTGCTGCTCTACGATTTCGTGCACCGCTCCACCGAACTCACAGGGGGCGACGACGGCCTGCAAGGCATCAACATTGCCCCCGTTCTTGGCCTGTTCCGTTTTGACATGCGCGGCTACACAGCCTATGTCTACATACTGGTGGTGACCTTCATCGTTTTCCTGGCCGTGCGTGCCCTGGTCAATTCTGCCTGGGGTCTCTCGCTGCTCGGTGCCCGCGACAACTCGCGCCGCATGACCATGCTGGGCGCGCCGGTGGCCGGCGACATGACATGGGCCTTCGGCATCTCCGCCATGGTGGCCGGCATCGCCGGCGCGCTGCTCACGCAGACCACCCAGTTTGTCTCGCCCGAGACCATGTCATTCCAGCGCTCGGCCGACCTGCTGGTGGTGCTGGTGATCGGTGGCGCGGCGATGCTGTACGGCGGCTTCATCGGTGCACTGGTGTTCATCGTGCTGCGCGACCAGCTGGCCGCGCTGAACCCGATCTACTGGTACTTCTGGATCGGCCTGCTGCTGGTGCTCATCGTCGCGTTTTTCCGCAAGGGGATCCTGCCCAGCCTGCGTGCACTGCTGGACCGGCTGAACAGGCGCAGGAGGCAGGCCAATGACTGACCCCATGCTCAACGACGTCGTCCTGCAGACACGCGGCCTGTCCATGGCCTTTGGCGGGCTGAAGGTCTTCACCGCCCTGGAGTTCTCGATGACGCGGGGCGAGCGCCACGCCGTGATCGGGCCCAATGGCGCGGGCAAGAGCACTTTTGTCGGCATCATTACCGGGCTGCTGGCTCCGACTGCCGGCTCCGTCCTGCTTGACGGCCGCGATGTGACGCGCGACTCGGCGCGCCAGCGGGTGGCGGCCGGCATTGTGCGCACCTTCCAGATCAACACGCTGTTCATGTCGCTCACGCCGCTGGAGTCCGCCGTGCTGGCCATCTGCCAGCGCGACGGTGTGGCCAAGCCCTCACTGAAAGCCGTGAAGCACCTGGCGCCGCAGATCGAAGAAGCGCATGCGCTGCTGGAAAAATTCGGACTGGCTGCCGACGCCACCACGCCCACGCAGGCGCTGCCCTACGGCAAACAGCGCGTTCTCGAAGTGGTACTGGCCTATGCCCTGCGCCCGCGCGTGCTGCTGCTGGACGAGCCGGCTGCAGGCCTGTCGACCACGCAGGGCCATGAACTCTTTGAACAGCTGGCCACGCTGACCGAAGGCACGACGGTGCTCTTCATCGAGCATGACATGAATCTTGTCTTCCGCTATGCGCACCGCGTCTCGGTCCTTGCAGGCGGCACCGTGCTGGCACAAGGCACGCCGGATGAAGTACGCGCCCACGAAGGCGTGCGAAAGGCCTATCTTGGCACCTGAATCGACCTCCCCCGGCCGGACACCGGCCGAGCCACTGCTGGCGCTGCGCGGCCTGAACG
>CAZFKW010000067.1:11434-12904 GCA_964519795.1 uncultured Ramlibacter sp.
CTCCGTCATGGCGCAGATCGGCAAGGTCACTTGCGTGATGGGCCGCAACGGCGTGGGAAAGACTACGCTGGTGGAAACCATCATCGGCCTGACCGACTACCACTCGGGCGAGATCCTCTACAACGGCAAGCCGCTGCAGCAGACAGCGCCGTACCTGCGCAACCGCGCCGGCATTGGCTGGGTGCCGCAACAGCGCGAAGTGTTCCCGTCACTCACCGTCGAAGAGAACATGACCGTGGTGCAGCGGCCCGGCCACTGGACGCTGGAGCGCGTGTTCCAGCTCTTCCCCCGCCTGCTGGAGCGACGCAGGAACTATGGCGACCAGCTCTCGGGCGGGGAGCAGCAGATGCTGTCCCTGGGCCGTGCGCTGGTGACCAACCCGACCCTCCTGCTACTGGATGAGCCCGTCGAGGGACTGGCCCCCATCGTGGTGGAAGAAATGCTCCGCGCCATCGACCAGATGCGCAGCGTGGGCAACATGACCATCCTTCTGGTGGAGCAGAAATATGAGCTGGCACTGGCGCACTCGGAGCGCTGTGTTGTCATTGACCACGGCAGTGTGGTGCACGAAGGACCGAGTGCAGCCATGCTGGCCGACCAGGCACTGATCGACCGCTTCCTCGGCCTGTCACACTGAACCGATCCTGTTTGAAGAAAGACCCTCAAATGACCACTGCCACTACAAACCGCCGCCCCCGCTCGCTGGAAGTCGAGGGCGTGACCCACGGCGCAGCACCCATTCCCATGGGCGCACGCGTGGGCAACCTGATTTATTCATCCGGCATCATGGGCAAGGACCCGGCCACCGACAAGCTGCCGGACGACGCAGCGTCCCAGGCCAGGTTCATGTTCCAGAACCTGCAGACGCTGCTGAAAAACGGCGGCGCCACACTGGACGACGTGGTGCGCGTGAGCGCCTACGTCAAGGACAACAGCTACCGCGAAGCCCTCAACGCCGAGTGGCTCAAGTGTTTTCCGGACCCGCACGACCGCCCGGCCCGCCATACATCGGTGGTGGACCTGCCCGGCGGCATGCTGGTGCAGATTGAAGCCGTGGCCGTCGTGCAGGGCAGCTGATCATGTCAGACCTCCCTACCAAAGACGACCCGGTCAAGCGCCTGCTGCGGCGCTGTCAGCGATGCCATGGACAAGCTCGGACTGAAGGGCAGTGTGAGCGGCCTGGAGCAACGCGCCACCACGCAGCGGATTGCCGGACGCATCGTCACCTACAAGCTCGTGCCCGCAGCTGAAGCACCCAGGACCAGCGGCCCGCCGCGCCACCTGGGGACAACGGCCATCGAAGCCGCCCAGCCAGGCGACATCATCGTGGTGGAACAGCGCACCGGCATTGACGCCGGCTCCTGGGGCGGCATCCTGTCGCTCGGGGCCAAGGTGCGCGGGATTGCCGGCGTGATCGCCGACGGTCCGGTGCGCGACATTGACGAGGCACGGGCCTATGGTTTCCCGGTG
>CAZFKW010000068.1:0-2594 GCA_964519795.1 uncultured Ramlibacter sp.
GCCCCGGCTACATCGGCACCGACATGGTCAAGGCCATCCGCCAGGACGTGCTCGATAAGATCGTCGCCACCATCCCGGTCAAGCGCCTGGGTCAACCGGAAGAAATCGCGTCCATCATTGCCTGGCTCGCGTCGGAAGAGGGCGGCTACGCCACCGGCGCCGACTTCTCGGTCAACGGCGGCCTGCACATGGGTTGACCGCGCGTTCGCCGGAAATTCCCTCCCGGCTGCCCGCTTGAACACTGTGCAGGCAAAATAACTGCATGCCTCACAGTGTTTCCCTTATCAGTACCATCGCCGTTGGACTGGGCCTCGCGCTCGTCCTTGGCTTTATTGCCGCACGCCTGAGGCTTCCTGCACTCGTCGGCTACCTGCTGGCTGGCGTCATCATCGGGCCTTTTACGCCCGGCTTCGTAGCCGACGCTTCCATCGCCAGCCAACTGGCCGAGATCGGCGTCATGCTGCTGATGTTTGGCGTCGGGCTCCATTTCTCACTGGATGACCTGCTGGCAGTGCGCAAGATCGCCCTGCCCGGCGCCATTGTGCAGATGGCCGTGGCCACGGGGTTGGGCATGGGGCTGGCGTTCTGGTGGGGCTGGGGGATTGGCGGGGCGCTGGTGTTTGGCCTGTCACTCTCGGTGGCCAGTACTGTCGTGCTGCTGCGCGCCCTGGAGAGCCGGGGCGTTCTCGATTCCTTCAACGGGCGCATAGCCGTCGGCTGGCTGGTGGTGGAAGACCTGGTCATGGTGCTGGTACTGGTGCTGCTGCCCCCGCTGTCCGGCATGCTGGGCGGCACGGTGGCGGGCGTGCCTGCGCCCGAACCCAGCATGGAGGGCCTCTGGGAAACACTGGGCATGACCCTGCTGCAGGTGGGCGGCTTCGTGGCGCTGATGCTGGTCGTGGGCCGCCGCTTCTTCCCCTGGCTGCTCTGGCAGGTGCAACGCACCGGCTCGCGCGAGCTGTTCACGCTGTGCGTGGTGGCCGCCGCCGTCAGCATTGCCTACGGCTCCACGCTGCTGTTCGGCGTGTCTTTTGCGCTCGGTGCGTTCTTTGCGGGCATGGTGATGCGCGAGTCGGAGTTCAGCCACCGTGCGGCTGAAGAGTCGCTGCCGTTGCGGGACGCTTTCGCCGTGCTGTTCTTTGTGTCCGTCGGCATGCTGTTCAACCCCTGGGTCATCGTCGAGCGGCCCTTGCAGGTGCTGGCAGTGGTGGCCATCATCGTGGTGGGCAAATCAATTGCGGCCGGCGCACTGGTCATGGCGTTCCGCTACCCGCTGAACACGGCGCTCACAGTGTCGGCCAGCCTGGCGCAGATTGGCGAGTTCTCGTTCATCCTGGTGGGCCTTGGCATGACCTACGGGCTGCTCCCGCCGGAAGGCCAGAGCCTGGTGCTGGCCGGGGCGCTGATCTCGATCGCCCTCAACCCGCTGGTGTTCGAGGCGGTGGAGCCGCTTCAGCGCTGGATCCTCGCCAGGTCGGCGCTGGCCCGCAAGCTGGATGCCCGTGATGACCCGCTGGCCGAGCTGCCCATGACCACCGACGAGAAGTACCTGTCACGGCAGGTCGTGCTGGTTGGCTACGGCAGGGTAGGCAAGCGCATTGCGGCGGCGCTCATGGCGCACAACATTCCCTTCGTGGTGGCAGAACAGAACCGCGAGCTGGTGGAAAAGCTGCGTGCCGAGGGCATTGCAGCTGTTTCGGGAGATGCGTCAGAGCCCGTCGTGCTCATCCAGGCGCACATTGCACGGGCGCGCATGCTGGTCATTGCAACGCCGGACACCATGAACGTGCGGCAGATGATCGAGGTGGCCCGCACCCTCAACCCCGGCATCGAGACGGTGGTTCGCACCCACAACGAAGCCGAAGCCGACATGCTGGCCCAGGAAAACGCAGGCAAGATTTTCCTCGGCGAGCATGAGCTAGCGCAGGCGATGACGCGGCATGTGCTGGAGCGCACGGCGCAGGCGCCGGGCTGACTCTTCATCCGCGATTCGTAGCCTCATTGATCAAGCTACGAGATTCGTAGTTTCGCCATGATTCGAATACCTCTACAAACGTGGTGTTTGGAGGCAATCAATGAGTGCTTTGTTTGGCTTGCGGAAAGGCGAGCGCTTTCTGTTCATGGGTCTTGGCTGCCGGGTTCAGGAGCTGGCCATCATAAGCGAGGGCATGGTCTACGTTACCAGCCAACGTGTCATCTTCCGTCCTCGCGGCGGTAGTCCATACATGCTGGAGCGCGACCGCATCCAGTCCATCGCCCGTGCCAAATTCGGGTTTCTCCCCGCCATGGTCGTCCACGGCGCGGACGACACCGAGTTGTCGCTGATCGTCCCGGACGGCTGGAGCCTGGACAGGGCGCTGTGCGCGATGGAGGGGCAGGGCGTTGCAGCGGGTGACGGCACGCCCGGCCTGGCCAACGTGCCGGCCCGCAGCCGGTTTGCGCGGGCGGTGAGCATCCTGGGCCTGGCCTTTGTGGCAGCGGGCAAGGCCTTGCTGGGGGACCTGGGGTTGCGGCGGTTCAGGTAAAGCGTAGGGTCTTCAGATCAGGCCAGCGAGATCTGGCCAGTCCTGGCAGATGAGATTTGCCTCTGCGCC
>CAZFKW010000068.1:2604-4449 GCA_964519795.1 uncultured Ramlibacter sp.
CAATGTGTACGGAGCACCAGACGCGTCCTTCGGCCTTGCCGCCTGCCAGATGCCCGCAGGGATGACATGCTGCGCCACCACTTCCGTGCCGAAGTTCAACGGACCAAGGGTGGCGCAGGACGCTGCGTTGGCGGCTGCGTCCCACTGCCACAACGCCAGCGGCGCGCCCTCCAGGTGAATCCAGACTTCATCCGACAGCACCTTGTGCCAGCGCGACTGCTGGCCAGCTTCAAGCAGAAAATAGATGGAAGTCAGCGCGGCCCGGGGTGAGCGGGCGTCATGTGGCGCTACGCCAAGCGGCGAGCGGAACACCTCGCGGTACCAGCCGCCTTCCGGGTGCGGCGCAAGCTTGAGTGAGGCAACGAGTTCCTGGGCACGGGCGTTCATGCGGCGAGTTTGCCTCAAAACCTCCGACGCGCAGCGAACTTGGGGCACCTCAAACGACCAGCATCTGATCCGAATGGGACTTACTTAGGCGCCTGACTGTCTTTCCGTTCGGCCTGAGCCCTTCGTCAAGCTCAGGACAGGCCTGTCGAAGGCCTGGCGCGGTGCATCGCACAAGGGCTTCGACAGGCTCAGCCCGAACGGGGTTTGTTGAGAGAAGCCGCTTAAGTAAGTGCCATTCGCATCTGATCCCGCCGCTCGTCATAACCAAGATGCGGCAACTCACGGGAAGGCTTCACAAACAGATGGTGAACTGATGGCGAGAGGGGGTGGGCTTGGACGGACTGATTCGAAAACCGGGGAAGGGTAGGATATGAGTTTTGAACGTCGTTGCCACCCATTGCGAAAGGACTCAGGTGATGCAGCAAACCTGTAATGCTGTTCTCCAGCCCAACGGCAGTCTTCAGTTCCTGGACAGGCTGGCAATGCCGGCGCGACATGCGCAGCGTGTGCTTGTCACTTTCACCGGCGAGCCGTTTTCCACTGAGGCGGCACTGTGTGGCACCAACCCAGGCGAAGCTGACCTGGCTCCAGGCAAGGAAAGCGAAGGCCCCGCGTGGCAGGACTTTGCCGGTGCATTGAAGAATTCCCCTCACTTCAACGGCGACCCATTGAGCATTCAGCAAGCCATGCGCGATGATCGGAATTGAGTTTCTGCCGGTCACCATGTTGGTGATTGGCCTGTTGGGAGGCAGCGCCTCAGCGGTCGCGCCGGCAGAACAAAGGGGGTTGCGTTGAACCAATCCGCAGTGAACTTTTACAAGGGACAGGCCCATGCGTGACCTGAACTCCGCCGATTTCATCTCATTGCTCCGTGAATCGCTCGACCTGGAATGCAAGCTCGCGCAGGGGCAAAGCGGTCAGGGGGAAATTCCGAAGGACTTCTGGTCTACCTATTCCGCCATGGCAAACGCCCATGGAGGCGTGGTGCTGCTCGGCGTGCGGGAAAAAGATGGCGCGTTCAGCATTGCGGGCCTGGTGAATGCTGGCAAGCTGCGGACCGACCTGTTCAACAACCTGAACAACCCGGCCAAGGTCAGCGTCAATCTGTTGACAGATGCCGAGGTTGAGGAGCGGGTGGTGGAGGGCAAGACAATTCTGGCTATCCACATTCCCCAGGCCACGCGCAAGCAGAAACCGGTGTACCTGAACGGCCAGCCCTTGGGCAATACCTACCGCCGCCTGAACGACGGCGACCGCAAATGCGATGACGACACCGTCAAGCGCATGCTGGCTGAACAACTGGAGGACAGCCGCGACACGCGCATCCTCCCCAAATTCGGCATTCGCGACCTGGACGCGGAAAGCCTGCGCGCCTACCGCAACGCCTTTGCGGTGCATCGGCCGGGGCACCCGTGGCTGACCACGGATGATGAGGAGTTTCTTCGCCTGCTTGGCGGC
>CAZFKW010000068.1:4459-8917 GCA_964519795.1 uncultured Ramlibacter sp.
CTGGCGCGAAGACCGCGCCAATGGGGAGGCTGGCCTGACTGCTGCGGGATTGTTGATGTTTGGGCAGTGGACTTCGATCGTGGAGGCGTTTCCGCTTTATTTTCTGGACTACCAGGAGCGACCGGCGGATGCGCAGTCGCAAACCCGCTGGCTGGACCGTATCGTGCCTGATGGCGCCTGGTCGGGCAACTTGTACGACTTTTTCCGCCGCGTGATCCGCAAGCTGACGGAAGACCTGAAAGTGCCTTTTGTGTTGCAGGGCGGCGAGCGGGTGGACGACACGCCGGCGCACCAGGCGCTACGCGAGGCCCTGGTCAACACACTGATCCATGCAGACTACACAGGGCGGGCTTCTGTGCTGGTGGTCAAGCAACCTTCGGGCTTTGTGTTTCGCAACCCCGGCTTGATGCGTGTGCCAGTGGCGCAGGCCATGGCGGGCGGTGCCAGCGATTGCCGCAACCGTACCTTGCACCAGATGTTTCTGTTCATCAATCTGGGCGAGCGTGCGGGCTCCGGCTTGCCCAAGATCCGCTCCGGGTGGGAGGATTTGGGGCATGGGGTCCGGTTGGCGGATTCATTCGAGCCATTCGAGCAGACCACGCTGGAAATGAACTGGGCTCCCGGTTTCTCTGGCGTTTTGACCGAAACGCTAGAGAAAACGCTAGAGAAAACGCTAGAGAAAACGCTAGAGAAAACGCCGGACCAGGTTCTGGAGGTGATTCGGGCTAAGCCGGAAATCACTGTCCACGAGCTGGCCGCGCTACTTGAGAAGTCTAATAGCGCCATCAATCGCGCCCTCCGCAAACTACGGGACACCCATCAGATTCGCCGTATCGGCCCCGACAAAGGCGGCAGCTGGGAGGTCCTCAAGTGACCGAAGACCAACTCGAACAGGAAGCACTTGGCTGGCTGCAAGAGTTGGGCTACACGCACCTCTACGGTCCGGACATTGCGCATGACGGACCACACCCCGAGCGAACCAACTACCGGCAGGTGATCCTGCCGTTCCGCCTGCGCGAGGCCATCAACCGCCTCAACCCCGACATTCCCACCGCCGCCCGTGAAGACGCGCTCAAGCAGGTGGTGGACCTTGGCCTGCCGGTGCTGTTGTCTGCCAACCAGCGCTTTCACCGCATGCTCGTCACCGGTGTGCCTGTGCAATACCAGCTGGCGGGCGAAACGCGTGGTGATTTCGTTCGCCTGGTTGACTGGGCGCTACCGGACCTCAATGAGTGGCTGGCAGTGAACCAGTTCTCCATCCGCGGTCCACACCATACGCGCCGACCGGACATCGTGTTGTTCGTCAACGGCTTGCCGCTGGTGCTTGTCGAGCTGAAGAACCCTGCCGACCTGACCGCCGACGTGTGGAAAGCCTACGACCAGCTCCAGACTTACAAGGAGCAGATTTCCGATGCCTTCCAGTACAACGAGGTACTGGTCATTTCGGATGGCTCGGAGGCCATGCTGGGTTCGCTGTCTGCCAATGCCGAGCGCTTCATGGCCTGGCGCACGATTGATGGCGTCACGCTGGACCCGCTCGGCGAATTCAACGAACTGCAGACCCTGATGCGCGGCCTGCTGGCGCCGCAGTACCTGCTGGACTACTTGCGCTACTTTGTGCTGTTTGAAGACGATGGAGGCCTCGTCAAGAAGATTGCCGGCTACCACCAGTTCCATGCAGTGCGTGCCGCCATTGTTCAGGTGGTGGAGGCGTCGCGCCCAGGCGGCAGCCAAAAGGGAGGCGTTGTCTGGCACACCCAGGGCAGCGGCAAGAGCATCACCATGACCTGCTTTGCAGCCCGGGTGATGCAGGAGCCCGCCATGGAGAACCCGACCATCGTTGTCATCACTGATCGGAACGATCTGGACGGTCAACTCTTTGGCGTGTTCAGCCTGGCGCAAGACCTGTTGCGCGAGCAGCCAGTGCAGGCCGGCACCCGGCAAGACCTGCGGAACAGGCTGTCCAATCGGCCCTCGGGCGGCATTGTGTTTGCCACCATCCAGAAGTTCATGCCGGGTGCGGATGAAGATGTATTCCCCGTGCTCTCTGACCGGCACAACATCGTGGTGATTGCAGATGAAGCCCACCGCACGCAATACGGCTTTGAGGCCAAGCTGAAGACGCGCAAATACACCCCGACAGTGTTTGCAACCGGCGATGGGGTTGTGACACCGCACCGCGCAGAGTTCGCGCCACCAGAGTTCGCGCCACCAGAGTTCACATCGCGCTACGAGGTGGGCTACGCCCAGCACCTGCGCGATGCCTTGCCGAATGCCACCTTCGTTGCGTTTACCGGCACGCCGGTAAGTAGCGAAGACCGCGACACCCGTGCCGTGTTTGGCGACTACATCCATGTTTATGACATGCAGCAGGCCAAGGAAGACGGTGCCACGGTCGCCATCTACTACGAGTCGCGCCTGGCCAAGCTCAGCCTGAATGCCGCCGACATGGCGGCGATTGACCTGGAAGTGGACGAACTGGCCGAGGACGAGGAAGAAACCACGCAGTCCCAGCTCAAAAGCCGTTGGGCCGCGCTGGAAAAGGTGGTGGGTGCGCAACCCCGCGTTGTCAGCGTGGCGGCCGATCTGGTCGCTCACTTTGAAGAGCGCAACAAGGCGCAGACCGGCAAGGCGATGGTGGTGGCCATGAGCCGCGAGATTTGCGCCCACCTGTACGACGAAATAATCAAGCTGCGGCCGGAGTGGCACAGCGCCGACCCGGAGCAGGGAGCCGTCAAGATCATCATGACAGGCTCTGCCAGCGACAAGGCGCTGCTGCGGCCCCATATCTATAGCGCCCAGACCAAAAAGCGGCTGGAAAAGCGCTTCAAGGACCCGGACGACCCGCTGCGCCTGGTCATTGTGCGGGATATGTGGCTGACCGGGTTCGATGCTCCCTGTGTGCACACGCTGTATGTGGACAAGCCCATGAAGGGCCACAACCTGATGCAGGCGATCGCGCGGGTGAATCGCGTGTTCAAGGACAAGCAGGGCGGCCTGGTGGTGGACTACATCGGCATCGGCAATGAGCTGAAGGCCGCCATGAAGCAGTACACCCAGTCCAGGGGGCGCGGTCGGCCGACAGTGGATGCCCATGAAGCCTTCAGCGTGCTGATGGAAAAGGTGGATGTGCTGCGTTCGATGCTGCACGGCTTTGACTACAGTGGCTTCCTGACGGCAGGACACCGCGCTCTGGCGGGTGCGGCCAACCATGTGCTCGGTATCAAGGATGGCAAGAAGCGGTTTGCGGATGTGGCGCTGGGCATGTCAAAAGCATTCACGCTGTGTTGCACGCTGGACGAAGCGAAGGCAGTTCGGGAAGAGGTGGCTTTTTTTCAGGGTGTGAAGGTCATCCTGACCAAGCGGGACATCACGGCACAGCGCCGCACCAACGAAGCGCGCGAGTTCGCCATCCGCCAGATCATCAACTCCGCCGTGGTGTCTGAGAGCGTGGTGGACATATTCGACGCGGTGGGCCTGGAGAAGCCCAACATCGGCCTGCTCGACGATGAGTTCCTCGCGCAGGTGCGCAGCCTGCCGGAAAAGAACCTGGCCGTTGAACTGCTGGAGCGCTTGCTGGAGGGTGAGATCAAGAGCCGCTTTGCCGGCAATGTGGTGCAGGACAAGAAGTTCTCCGAGATGCTGGCCAATGTCATCACGCGCTATCAGAACCGTTCCATTGAAACCGCGCAGGTCATGGAAGAACTGGTGGCCATGGCGAAGAAGTTCCGCGAGGCGGCGACGCGGGGTGACTCCCTTGGGCTGACCGAGGATGAGGTGCGGTTCTATGACGCCCTCGCCAACAACGAGTCAGCGGTGCGGGAACTGGCTGACGAGACGCTCAAGAAGATTGCGCATGAGCTGACCGAGAACCTGAGGCAGAACCTGAGTGTGGACTGGTCAGAACGCGAGAGTGTGCGCGCCAAGCTGCGGCTCATGGTCAAGCGCATCCTTCGCAAGTACAAGTATCCGCCCGACATGCAGGATGCTGCAGTCGAGCTGGTGTTGCAGCAGGCTCACGCGATGGGTGAAAGTTGGGCCGAGTAGCCTTGGACAGTCGACCAGCAGCCATTGTTGATGTTGACTGAACTGATGACGCCAAGCCGTTCGGGCTGAGCCTGTCGAAGCCCTTCGACAGGCTCAGGGCGATCGGGATTGATGTCCAGTCTTGAGTCGTGAAATTTTCAATGGTCGTCCGACTTGGCGCGGCGTCACACGATGTCTTCAATCGCCAGCATGTGGTACCGCTGCGCATAGGAAAACTTGTTGGCGTGCAGGACATCCATCACGCGGGTCGCCTGCTCGTCATCTGCGACGCGGATGAGCAAGCCGTACTGGCCTTGCTGCGCCAGGTCCACAAGCTGCCGGACGGTTGCCGCTTCGGTGCCGGGTGAAGGCAGGACGCCATTGTCCGAGCCGCGCGCCGTCGGTCCGATTTCATGGATGACGGCCGCCGGC
>CAZFKW010000068.1:8927-11414 GCA_964519795.1 uncultured Ramlibacter sp.
GAGACGTCGCCATGATCAGGGATGGCTTCAACGTCCCGGGCGACCTGCATCGCGCTGTTGTGGTCGGGCACCATGGCCATGATGTGGCCCGTGGGGTAGAACACACCGGCCATGGTGAGCATCTTGGGGTCGAGGGCGAACGGTTTCATGTGAAAGCTCCTTCTTGAACTGATCACCAATTACCGCCCTGAACCATGGGCGCGCCTGTCGGCAACCGTCGAGAAGCCTTGTAGGACAGACTTGTTGGGGCCGGGCTGGGATAATCGGCGTCATGTCATTGCCCTACGTTCCGAGCACAGAAGCAGGCAGCCCCTGGCGACTCTCCGTCGCGCCCATGATGGACTGGACGGACCGCCACTGCCGCTACTTCCACCGCCTGCTCTCGCGCCATGTACTGCTCTACACCGAGATGGTGACAACTGGCGCGCTGATCCATGGCGACGTACCGCGCCACCTGCGCTTCAATGCTGAAGAGCACCCGGTCGCCCTGCAGCTTGGCGGCAGCGAGCCGGCAGACCTGGCGCACTGCGCCAAGCTGGGACAGGACTGGGGCTACAACGAGATCAACCTCAACTGCGGCTGCCCAAGCGAGCGGGTGCAGCGCGGTGCCTTCGGTGCCTGCCTGATGGCCGAGCCGCAACTGGTGGCCGACTGCGTCAAGGCCATGGTCGATGTGGTGGATGTGCCCGTGACCGTCAAGCACCGCATTGGCATCGACAAGTCCGAAAGCTATGAATTCGTGCGCGATTTTGTCGGCCAGGTGAGCGAGGCGGGTTGCAAGGTGTTCATCGTGCATGCGCGCAATGCCTGGCTCAAGGGCCTGTCACCGAAAGAAAACCGTGAAGTCCCGCCGCTGCGTTATGAGCTTGTGTACCGGCTCAAGCAGGAGTTTCCGCACCTCACCATTGCCATCAACGGCGGCATCACGACGGGCGGGCAGGTGGCCGGGCAACTGCAGCATCTCGACGGCGTGATGATCGGCCGCGAGGCGTACCACAACCCCTGGTGGCTGGCCTCATGGGACGCGGAGTTCTTTGGCGCGCCGGCCGACGAGGCGCTGAGCCGCGAATCGGTTGAAGCGCAGATGGCCGACTACATGGCCCGCGAGGCGGTGGAAAATGGCACGCCCTGGAGCACCATCGCCCGCCACATGCTGGGCCTGCGCCATGGCCTGGCCGGTTCGCGCCGCTGGCGCCAGGTGTGGAGTGACCACAAGCTCAAAGGCCTGCATCCGCGTGACGTGATGGCGCTGGCGCATGAGCCCCTGCGCGAGGCGGCCTGAGGTGGATGGCACAGGCCTACGCGGGTTTGCTCAACAAACTCCGTTCGGGCTGAGCTCGTCGAAGCCTTCATGCGATGCTCCGCGCGAGGCCTTCGACGAGCTCAGGCCGAACGGGGGGGCAGTCAGGCCTTTGGAGTAAGTGCCATGCTGGCCTCCGGGCTCGCATCACATCCCTGACGCATACGGCGCAAAGCCGCGCTGGTTCTCGTCAATCTGCAGCGTGCGGCCCAGCGGCGGGAAGGCGCGCTGCGCGCAGTCGGCGCGGTCGCAGACCTTGCAGCCGGCGCCGATCAGCGTTGCTGCGTCAGGGTCGATCAGGTTGACCCCTTTGGCGTAGACCAGCCGGTCCGCGTAGCGCGCATCGCAGCCCAGGGCCACCGCGAACATGCGCTTGGGTGTGCCGTAGCCGCCGCGCCGGTGCTCGACGGTGCGGGCGATCCACAGGTAGGTGCGGCCGTCGGGCATGCGCGACAGTTGCGTGAGGATGGCGCCGGGCTGGGAGAAGGCTTCGTACACATTCCACAGGGGGCAGGTGCCGCCGTGCCGCGAGAAGTGGAAGTCACCGGTGGACTGGCGTTTGGACACGTTGCCGGCGCGGTCCACCCGCACAAAGAAGAACGGTATGCCGCGCCCCGGCGCGTGGTGCATGGTGGACAGGCGGTGACCGATGGTCTCAAAGCTCACGCCAAAGCGGTCACTGAGCAGTTCAATGTCGTAGCGCAGCGCCTCCGCCGCGTCCTGGAAAGGGCGGTTGGGCAGCACCAGCGCGCCGGCAAAGTGGTTGGCAAAACCCAGCCGCGCCAGGCTGCGCGCCTGCGAGGTGTTGAATGATTCGGCCGTGGTGAAGGCATCGATGCGTTCGCCCATTTCAAGAAAAGCCAGTTGCACCCCGAGCTGGAAGGCCTGCTGCCCCGGGTCCATGTCGGTCGCCAGGGACAGTGTGCCGGTACTGGCGTCGTAGCTGCGCAGCGCCTGGTCGGAGGTGCGACTGGCGACCTCCTGCCGTACCTCGATACGGTGGCGCTCCCGCAGCCTCTGCAGCAGCCGCGCGCGCAACTCGGTGGCGCTGGCAGCATCGGCAGGCACGCCTTGCATGACCTCGTCGTAGAGCTCGCCGTCTTCCTGGATCTCGGCCATCAGGCGTCCCTCAGCTGTAGCGCTCGGCGAGCTTCGTCACGAACTCGTCGATGAACACCCGGTTGTCG
>CAZFKW010000068.1:11424-12839 GCA_964519795.1 uncultured Ramlibacter sp.
TTGCATGACCTCGTCGTAGAGCTCGCCGGCCAGTTCGTCCAGCACCGCCATGTGGTGGTGGCGCGCATAGAAGAACTCGCGTACTTCCTCATACGGCTGCAGCGGTGTGCCCGACCCGGCGGTGAAGCGGTCGCCGTCAGCGCCGGCCACGATGGACGACAGCTGTTCCACGATGGCGCGGGAGCGGTTATGCAGGTTCAGCAGCACCCTGGTGACCGCAGGCAGCTGTGAAGCCACCACCCTGGCCTCGGCAAGAGGTACCGCATGGCCGCCGGGGCCGCCTGCAAACACGGGCTGCAGCTCGCTCAGGCGGCGGGCGTTTTCGTCATCCGAGAACAGTTGCAGGTCAATGCCGTGCGCGGCCTGCAGCCGCAGCAGCACAGGCACCGTCAGGGGGCGCTGGTCGTTCTCGATCTGGTTGAGGTAGCTGGGCGAAATCTTCAGCGAAGCCGCCAGCGCGGCCTGGGTCAGGCCCTGCTGTTCGCGCAGCGTTTTGAGGCGAACGCCCATGTAGGCTTTGGTCATCTTCGCAAACCTCGCAAATTTGCAGGGAAATTTGACCGGATATTGTCAATCAAGGCGTTGTAGTGTGCCCCGAATTTTGCGAAGATTGCAAGGTTTTGAAGAAACTGATGCAAAAAACATGAGCAAGACCCCGAACCTTGAAGCCTGGAACAAAGCCGCTGCCAAGTCCGCCCCCGGCGGCGACGTTGGCGCGCTGGACTGGCAAACGCCTGACGGTATCACCGTCAAGGCGCTGTACACGGCGCAGGACCTTGAGGGTTTGCAGCACGCCAACACCTTGCCCGGCTTCGAGCCCTACGTGCGCGGCCCGCAGGCCACCATGTATGCGGTGCGGCCCTGGACCATCCGCCAGTACGCGGGCTTTTCCACCGCCGAGGAGTCCAACGCCTTCTACCGCAGGGCGCTGGCCGCCGGCGGGCAGGGCGTGTCTGTGGCCTTTGACCTGGCCACGCACCGTGGCTACGACAGCGACCATCCGCGCGTGACGGGCGACGTCGGCAAGGCCGGGGTGGCCATCGACAGTGTGGAGGACATGAAGATTCTGTTCGACCAGATCCCGCTGGACAAGGTCAGCGTGTCGATGACGATGAACGGCGCGGTGCTGCCGGTGCTGGCGGGCTACGTGGTGGCCGCCGAAGAGCAGGGCGTGAGCCAGGACAAACTGAGCGGAACCATCCAGAACGACATCCTGAAGGAGTTCATGGTCCGCAACACCTACATCTACCCGCCGAAGCCCTCGATGCGGATCATTTCCGACATCTTTTCATATACTTCGCGGGAAATGCCGAAGTTCAACTCGATCTCGATTTCCGGCTATCACATCCAGGAGGCCGGCGCGACGGTCGACCTCGAACTCGCCTACACCATCGCCGACGGCATCGAATATGCCC
>CAZFKW010000069.1:0-5339 GCA_964519795.1 uncultured Ramlibacter sp.
AGGGCGCCGTCTACTTCTATTTCCCGTCCAAGGCTGCCATTTTGCTGGCTCTTCTGGACGAGATTGAAGACGTGCTGGTTCGCAAGATGGTCGCCAGGGTGTCGCAAGCCGGCCCCCTGGTGGCTGACAAGCTGATTGCCTTTCTCCACTCGGGCGGGGGCCTGGGCAATGAAAAGCCAGAGTTGATCCTGCTGTTCATCCTGATGCTTCTGGAGTTCAACGGCGCCGGCGATGACATCGAAGTCCGCGTCAAGGCCATCTACCAGCAGATCTGCCTGTCGGTGGAGGAGGTGGTGCACCGTGGCAAGCTTGCCGGCGAGTTCCGCACGGACCTGGAAACCCATGAGATCGCGGCCATCATCATGGCCATGTACAACGGCACTTTCATGGAATGGTATTGCCGGCCCGCCGACCTGAAGGGCCGTGAACTGGTCCGCTCGGCGCGGCAGATCACCCTGACCGGCATCCTCAAACCTGCCGCCTGACGGCCGGTTGGCAGGCGCGGGTTATTCCCTAGTCAGATTTACAAAAGCCCTATGGACATTGATCCAGATCAAATACATACTGGCTAGTCAGTATTGTTAATAAGGAGACATGATGAAAAGCGAGCTCAAAGGCAAGGTTCTGCTGACAACACAGACGCGCGCTCACGCCGTGAAGATCGCCGAACTGCAGGACCTGCTGGGGACGGAATCAGGCAAGGACACAGCCCGCCTGGTTCCCTTCTTTGGCCCCTGCGTGATGGGCGAAGCAGCCTTTGTCAACGCGCTGGGCCTGAACCTGGACCGCGCTTTGCTCGGCGGCCATGCCATCAGCTTCGAGCGCCCGTTCGTGCCCGACGAGCCGCTCCATGTGGAGATGCGGCTGGCCGACTACTCCGAGAAGAACGGCATGCAGTTCGGCACCATCGAGACCCGCTTCACGACGCCACGGGGCGAAGAGATCCAGCTGCAGACCACCACGTTCATCGAGCGCATGGCCGCCTGAACCCCAAAGACTGAGGAGACACAAGACCATGCAAGCCATTGACAAAGACATCGCCACGGTGTCGCGCCGCGCCATCGTGCAGTACGCGGGCATCGTGCAGGATTTCAACCCGGTCCACTACGACGACGAGTTCGCCCGCAAGTCCGGCCTTCCCGGCGCCATCGCCCAGGGGCCGCTCACGCTGACGCTGGTGCTTGACGCCCTGGTGGCGCAACACGGCGTTGACAACATCGCAGGCATCACGGTGCGCCTGAAGGCACCCGTCGTGCCGCAGGACCAGCTGCACCTGTCCGGCGACGCCGAGGGCAATCTTTCAGCAAAGGTCGCGGGCAGGGAAGTGCTCAGCGGCTCGGTGCGGCTCAAGGACTGATGCCATGAATGCGATCACCACTGAAGACTCTTCCGCTGTCACGGGAGCCACAGGCGAACGTGGCGAGTTCGTCCGCATCAGCGAGCCGGAGCCAGGCATCTGGGTGCTGCGCCTGAACCGCCCCGAAGCCATGAACGCCTGGAACGCCCGCATGCGCGCCGAACTGGCCGAGGCAATGGAGGAAGTCGCCATGTCCGAAGCCCGCGTGGTGCTGGTGCGCGGCGACGCCAAGGCCTTCTCGGCTGGCGAAGACGTGCGCGGCATGGCGGGCCTGACGCAAGGCGGCACGAAGAAATTCCGCGCGGTGGCGCGGCAGATCCATTCGGCGTTCGACCTGATTGAAGCCGTCGAGGTGCCGTTCATTGCGGTCATCGAGGGCGTGGCGGCCGGAGGCGGCATGGAGCTGGCGCTCAGCTGCGACTTCCGCATTGCCGGGCGCAACGCGCGCCTGGGCCTGCCCGAAGGCAATGTAGGACTGATCCCCGGCTCGGGCGGCTGCTCTCGGCTGGTGCGCTGCGTGGGCGCGGCCCGCGCCAAGCAGGTTGTCATGCTCGAAGGCGTGATGAAGGCCGAGCGGGCCAGCGAGCTGGGCCTGCTCACGCAGCTGGTCGATGCCGGCCAGGAGATGGAAGCCGCCATGGAGATGGCGCGCAAGCTCGCGGCCAAGGCGCCCCTGGCCTTGGGCATGGCCAAAATGGTCATCAACACCTGCGCGGATGTGGACCTGGAGACGGGCCGGCGCCTGGAGCGCATCGGCCAGAGCGTGCTCAAGAAGAGCGCGGACCATGCCGAAGGCGCGCAGTCCTTCATCGAAAAACGCAAACCCAACTGGACGGGCACCTGACGGGGAAACAGGCGCCCGGACTTCTCACCCCCACACGAACCCCATTAACCGGAGAATGAACATGACCAATGCCGCAGTGATGGAACGCCCATCCACCCGGATCTACAAGGAACACGACCCGGATCTTCCGGAAGAGCTGAAGACGCTGCTGATCCGCGTGATGTCCAAGCACCTGGAGAACGTGACCAACCCGCACTATGACGACCTGATGGTCAACCTGTGGACCAAGTGCATGCGCCTGGCGCCGGACCCGGAGCGCAAGCGCCTGCTGGCCAAACTGATGATGCAGGAAGTCGAGCACGGCGTGATCACGGCCAACATCCTCAAGGGCCTGGGCGTGGACAAGGTCGATGTGCCGGTGGACCAGTACCTGTTCCACCTCCCGATCGACACCTGGTGCGACCTGTGCATGTTCCATGCGCTGGGCGACCGCGTGGGCATGTACGTGGGCGAGAACTGGGGTGACGTGCCTTACGAGCCCCTGCGTTCGGTAGCGCCGCGCCTGCACCGTGACGAAGTCTTCCATGCCACGCTGGGTTACCAGAACCTGACCGAGCTGTGCCAGACGCCAGAAGGGCTGGCGCAGGCCAACGAGCTCATCAAGAAGTGGTGGCCGGCGGCGCTGGACATGTTCGGCACATCCGAGTCACGCTTCAGCGAGAAATATGTGCGCTGGGGCATTCGCCAGGCCGGCAATGAAGAACTGCGCCGCCAGTACATCACCGACACGCGGCCCATGCTGGAGAAGCTGGGCATCACAGTTCCCGACGACGCCGCCAATCGCCAGTACCTGTAAGCAGTTTCCGAAGACCAGAGGAGCGGTGGCAATGGTGCCAACCGCTTCCATCCAAGTTCCACCCACCTCTTTGAGGAGACAACGATGAACAGAACCCTCCGGGCCATTGCCCATTCAACCCTGGGCGCAGCCGCCCTTGCGCTGGCCGCATTCAGCATGCCGGCCGGCGCGCAGGACACCCATCGCTTCGCCATCGCCAACGACCTGAACGGGCCGTCGGCGTACCACGGCAAGACATACGCAGCGGGCTTCAACACCTACCTCAAGGAAGTCAATGAGGCTGGCGGCGTGGGCGGCAAGAAGGTCGAGCTGCTGCAGGAGAATGCCGAGCGCAATGTGCAAAAGGAAGTCGGCTTCCTGCGCAAGTTCGCCCAACAGGACGGTGCGCTGGCCGCGATGGTGGTCACGAGTGACGGCCTGTTTGCCGCCAAGCCGATGGCCGATTCATTCAAGCTGCCGATCATGGGCATTGGCGTGCCGGAACTGGCGACCAGTCCGACGCATCCCTGGCTGTTCAATATCTTCGCAAGCTATCAGGATACGGTATTCGCGGCCATCGACCATATCTTCACCACCGACAAGGACCCGAAGATCGCCGTGCTCTACCCCGACAGCCAGTACGGCCTTGAAGCGCTGCGCGCTGCGGAAACGCGCATGCAGAAGTACAACAAACCCCTCGTTGCCAAAGTGGTGATGGCCCTGCGGGAAACCGATGCGACCACGCAGGCACTGGCGCTCAAGCAGGCTGGTGCGAAATACGTGATCGTCCAGCTGGCCGGCGCCCACATTGCGGCTGTGCTGCGCGATGCGGACAAGGTAGGCCTTGACGCCACCATCATTGCCACCACGCAGGGCATGGACCGCGAGCCCGACCTGATCCTCGGCCAGGCCAATGGCGCCAATCTGGCCAAGCGCTTCCTGGGCGTCGGCCCATGGGCCAAGTGGAATGAGACATCCATCCCGGGCGTCATGGCCATGCGCAACGCATTGAAGAAGTACGACGGCACGCCTGATGACAAGCTGGGCGACGTGATGTACTCCAACTTCGTGCAGGGCTATGTGAATGCCATGGTGCTGGTCGAGGCCCTGAAGAAGGCCGGCCCCAACCCGACGGGCGAAAAGATCCGCGATGCGATGAACAACATCAAGAACTTCGACACCAGGGGCATCACACCGCCACTGACCTTCGCAGCCGACAGACACAAGGGAACGAACGGCGTGAAAATCTACCGCATCAATGCGGAGCGCAAGGTGTACGAGCCAGTCAGCGGCTGGATTACCGCGAACTGACAACGTCTTCCTCCCCGTCAACCTGAAGCCGGCAGGGGCCGGACCGCAGAGGATCGTCATGGATCTGTTCATCCAGCTATTGCTGACCGGCATTGCACTTGGAAGCGGCTACGCGCTTGGTGGTTTGGGCTTTGTGCTCATCTACAAGTCCACCGGCGTGTTCAACTTCTCGCACGGCCAGCTGACCATGGCCGGGGCCTACTTCTTCTACATGTTCCAGGTGCAGCTGGGCCTGCCACCGTGGTGGTCGGTGCCTGCCGCCGTGGCCAGCATGTTTGTGGTGGGTCTGGCCATCGAGCGCCTGTGCCTTCGGCGAATGGTTGGCGAGCCGGCGATTGCCATCATCATGTTGACCATTGGGCTGGGCTCCCTGCTGCGCAATCTGGTGGGGCTGATCTGGGGCACCCAGCCGCAGGCGCCGGTTGCACTGTTTGAGCCAGGTTCGCTGATGATCGGCACGTTCCAGGTGCCTCGCGTTTACATGTGGACGTTGGTGTGTGCGGCCATTTTCATCGCAGCCTTTGTACTGTACTTCCGCAAATCGTCCCAGGGGATTGCCATGCGCGCCGTCGCCTTCCACCAGGACCATGCCTCGCTGGCGGGCATTTCCATCTACCGCGTGTTCGCGCTGTCGTGGGGGCTCGCCGGCGCCATGGCGGCCATCTCGGGCATCCTGATGGTGCAGCTGGTGGGGCTGGACCTGTCGATGGACGCACGCGGCCTTTCGGCCTTTCCGGCTGCCATCCTGGGCGGCATCGACAGCATCGGCGGCGTGATCATCGGCGGGTTGATCATCGGCGCAGCCGAGTCGCTGGCCGGCGGCTACCTGGACCCGTACCTGGGTGGCGGCACGAAGGAAGTGGTGGGTTACGTCGTCCTCCTGCTCATTCTGATGATCCGGCCCTACGGACTGTTCGGCACCCCTGAAATCCGCAAGGTCTGAGGCACTCCATGAGCAGTTTCACTTTCTATCGCAACTACCGGTTGACCTACCTTGAGGACCGGTCGCTGTTCCACGGTTTCCAGAACTTCTGGACGCGTGCCTGGCTGCT
>CAZFKW010000069.1:5349-12818 GCA_964519795.1 uncultured Ramlibacter sp.
CTCGCGCTGCTCGCGCTGCCGCAGTTCCTGCCGCAGTACTGGATCTACACGCTGAACCTCGCGGCCATTGCCGTGATCGGCGCTCTCGGGCTGAATGTCCTGACGGGCTCCGCAGGGCAGATCTCGCTGGCTCACGCATCGGTGCTGGCCATCGGCGCCTATGCGACCGCATGGCTGGCAAAAAAGGGCGTGCCTTTCATCGTCGTCATTCCTGCTGCAGGTGCCATTGCGGCGCTGGTCGGCTGCCTGATCTCGCTGCCGGCCCTGAGGCTCAAGGGGCTGTACCTCGCGCTGGCGACGTTGTCGTTCTTCGTGATTGTGGACTTCGCGATACGCAAGGCAGGCTTCCTCACGGGCGGCGCGTCAGGCACGCATGTGCCGCCTCCCGCGATGTTCGGCTGGACGCTTTCGGGCGACAAGTCGTTCTACTACCTCTTCATCGCCCTTGCCACGCTGTGTGCGCTGTTCGTCGCCAACCTGAACCGGACCTGGGTCGGCCGTTCGCTGATGGCGGTGCGCGATAGCGACATTGCCGCCGAGATGGCCGGCATCTCGGTCTTTCGGACCAAGCTGCTGGCGTTTGCCATCTCGTCCTTCCTGGGCGGCGTGGCCGGCAGCCTGCTGGGCTACTACCTGCAGTTCATCAACCCGGACAACTTCGGCCTGGCGGTGTCGGTCGCGTATATCGCGATGATCATCGTGGGCGGCATGGGAAGCGTCACCGGGTCCATTCTTGGCGCGGTGTTCATGACACTGCTGCCCGAGGTGCTGCGGGTCAGCGTTCATGCGCTGTCCAAGGTGCTGCCGGCGCTGGACGTAGCGTCCAAGGGCGCCTTCGTCGAAGGGGCCGTCTACGGCCTGGTGATCATCCTGTTCCTGATGTTCAAGCCCGAGGGCCTGGCACGCTTCTGGCGCGACACGCTCACCTACTTCCGCACCTGGCCGTTTGGCCATTGAAGGCAAGTGGCAACCACCATGGCTATCAGTCTTGTACACCCCATGACAACAATACAACCGGGCATACCGCAGGCGCAGGCCCAGCCTCCTCTGCTTGACGTGCGCAACATCGAAGTGGTCTACCACGACGTGGTTTTTGCGGTGAAGGGCGTCTCTCTCACGGTCGCGCCCGGGCAGGTCGTCACCCTGTTCGGACCGAATGGCGCAGGCAAGACGTCACTGGTGCGTGCGATATCGCGCCTGCTCCTGTCGGTTGAAGCTGAAGTGCGCTCGGGTAGCGTCACCTTTGACGGCAACGCACTGGACACGCTGGCGCCGCACGAAATTGCACGGCGCGGCCTCTACCAGATCCCGGAAGGCGGCAACGTCATCAAGGAGCTCACGGTGCGGGAGAACCTGCTGCTCAGCCAGTTCTGCCGGGCCAGCCGCGCAGGCATGGACGACGATTACGCGCGGGTCGTGGACCGCTTCCCCATCCTCAAGACGCGCGAGGCTCAGCTGGGCGGCTATCTCTCCGGTGGTGAACAGCAGATGCTGTCCATGGCCAAGGCCTTGCTGGCCAAGCCGCGCCTGCTGGTGCTGGACGAGCCCACGCTGGGCCTGTCGCCGATGCTGGTGCAGGAGAACTTCCAGGCGCTGCGCGAACTGAACCGCGACTTCGGCATCGCCATCCTCGTGATCGAGCAGAACGCGAAGGTGGCACTGGACATCGCGTCCTACGGATATGTGATGGAAAGCGGCCGTGTGGTGTACGACGGGCCGGCCGATGCCTTGCGGGAGAACCGCGAGATCCAGGAGTTCTACCTCGGCCTGGAAGGCGGCCTCAAGAAGAGCTTTCGCGACGTCAAGCACTACAAGCGCCGCAAGAGGTGGCTGTCATGAGCGCTGCAATGAACAAGCACCTCCCCTCCTACTGGGACAGCCGTGGCGAGATCCTGTCATTCATGCCGCGACTGGACCCGGCGCGGCTGGGCGAGCCGTTGCTGGACATCACCGGGCTGTCACTGCGCTTCGGCGGTGTGAAGGCCGTTGACAAGATGAGTCTGGACGTCAAGCGCGGCGAGATCCATGCGCTCGTCGGCCCCAACGGCGCGGGCAAGAGCACCATGCTCAACTGCATTTGCGGTTACTACAGGCCGTGGGAAGGCTCGATCATGATCGACGGCCAGCAGATCGTTGGCCGCCGCCCGGACCAGGTCGCGCAACTTGGCGTGGCGCGCGTGTTCCAGCGCATCGAGCTGTTCCGGCGCATGACGGTTCTGGAGAACATCCTGGTAGGGCGGCACCGCTTCATGAAGGGTGGCGTGTGGTCCAGCGGCCTGTTCTGGGGTGCCGGCTACCGGCAGGAGTCGGCGCACCAGCAGAAGGTGGAAGAGATCATCGAGTTCCTCAACCTGCAGCATGTGCGCAAGGCGCCGGTCGGAAGCCTCTCATACGGCCTGCAAAAGCGGGTGGAAATCGGGCGCGCCCTGGCAGCCGAGCCGCAGTTGCTGCTGCTGGATGAACCCGTCGCCGGCATGAACCTGGAAGAAAAGGAAGACGTGGCGCGCTACCTGCTGGACATCCGCGAAGAGGTGGGCCTGACCATCGTGCTGGTGGAGCATGAAATGGACGTGGTGATGGATATCTCTGACCGCGTAACCGTCATGAGCTTTGGCTGCCGCATTGCGTCCGGCGTGCCCGAGGTCGTGCGCAACGACCCTGAGGTCATCCGCAGCTACCTGGGCGCATGAACACCATGAACACTGAAGCCACCCACCCCGCCGGCGCCGCAACGCCCTCCTCCGCCAGCGGCCGCGGCAACACCTTGCCCCAGCAACTGTGGAACAACGCACAGGACCACCCCGACGCACCGGCCATTCGCGAGAAACACCTGGGCATCTGGCAGGAAGTCAGCTGGGCCGGCTACCTGCAGCATGTACGGTTGTTCACGCTGGGCCTGATCGCCCTGGGCCTCCAGCGCGGCGAGCCCGTCGGCATACAGGCAGAGAACTGCCAGGAGTGGCTCTACAGCGACCTGGCCGTGCAGTGCGCCGGAGCCATCGTCACCACCATCTATCCGACCAGTTCCACAGAAGAAGTGCGGTACATCCTGGAGAACTCGGGCGCGCGCTTTGTGATCGCCGGCGACCAGGAGCACCTGGACAAGGCGCTGGAGCTGCAGGCGGCGGGCTTCCCCATTGAAAAAATCATCATCTTTGACCCGCGCGGTGCCGGCGAGCACCGCGGCAGCCTGGTGCTGTCGTACAAGGACGTGGAAGCGCTGGGAGCTGAATTCGATGCGCAAGACCCCCAGCGCTTCAGGGAGCTCGTTTTTGCGGTGAAGCCCGACGACGTCTACGACATCATGTACACCTCGGGCACCTCCGGGATGCCCAAGGGCGCCATGTGCGTGCAAAGCGGCCCGGTGGACGGCGCCCGCTCGATGATGCAGGTGCTGGACATGGGCCCGGGAGATTCGTGGCTTTCCTACCTGCCGTTGTCCCACGCCTTCGAGCGCATCATGACGATCGCCGTGCACCTGTCGTCCGGCTGTGTCGCCAACTTTGCCGACAGCATTGACACGGTGCAGACCGACGTGACGGAGATCCAGCCCACGGTGTTCGGCGCCGTGCCGCGCATCCTGGAAAAAGTGAAGACGGCCATTGACATACGCATGGGCAAGTCCACGCGGCTGAAGCGCGCGCTGTATCGCTGGGCGCTGGATGTGGGCATGCGCCGTGTGGCGCGCCAGCGCAAGAGCGTGGAGTCATTCACGCCGGCCGCGCCGCGCCAGGCCATCGGCTTTGATGCTGTCAAGCCTGTGGTGACGCAGTGGACACCCGGCGACCGGCTGATGCACGGCATCGCGCATTTTCTCGTGTACCGCCACCTGCGCAAGCACATGGGCTTTCTCAACACGCGCTTCGTGATCTGTGGCGCGGCGCCGATGTCAGCAGAGCTGTTCGAGTACTACATGGCGCTGGGCGTGCCCATCATCAATGCCTTCGGCATGACCGAGCTGCACAACATACCCAGCGCCTCCATGCCTGGCCATGACGTGCGCGGCACCGTAGGCCATGTGCTGCCGGGCTGGCAGGCCATGAAGACGGAAGACGGCGAGCTGATGTTCCGCGGCCCGATCGGCTTTTGCGGCTACCGTGGCCAGGAGGACGGGGTGCTGGAGATCAAGGATTCACTGGGGTGGCTTCACACGGGCGATCTGTGCGAGCTGTACGACAACGGCTATATCGCCATCGTCGGCCGCAAGAAGGATGTGCTGATTACCAGCGGCGGCAAGAACATCTCGCCCGAGCTGATCGAGAACCGCATCAAGGCCAGCCCCTACATCAGCGAGGCGGTGGTCATTGGTGACGCACGCCACTACCTGACCTGCCTGATCGAGCTCGACGCCGACGCTGTGGGCGACCTGCTGCAGACGCGCGGAATCGCCTACACCACGCTTCGCGACATGGCGGCCAATGCGGACGTCATCAAGCTGGTGGAGGCCGAGATCGAGGCAGTGAACCTCACGCTCGCCCGCGTGGAGACCGTCAAGAAGTTCGCCATCATCCCGCGCGACCTGAGCCATGACGACGGCGAGATGACACCCACCCGCAAGGTCAAGCGCGGCCAGATGGAAAAGCAGTTCCAGGACCTGATTGATGCGATGTATGCTGAGACCGCAGGTGCGCGACCACCCGCAGCCGGCCACCGCGAGGGCGGCCTGAAAGCCGGTTGAGACAATGCTGATCCGCCTTGAGAACTCGGGCCGCGAATTCGAAGCGGCTGACCTGGAGTTTGTGCTGGATGCCGCAGAGCGCGCCGGCGTGAACCTGCCGTACTCCTGCCGCGACGGTATCTGCGGCACCTGCAAGGCCCGCCTGAGCGCGGGCAAGGTGGACCATGGCTACTACGCGGCCAGCGCATTGAGCGAAGCGGAGCGCGAGCAGGGCTACTTCCTGATGTGCTGCAGCACAGCCCAGACAGACCTGCTCGTGGATGCCCCGGTGGAGGAGCTTGGCTTCTCGCCCGGGCCGGTCACGCTGCAATGCCATGTCAGGCGCATCGAGCGGCCTGTTGACGACGTGGCCGTGTTGTACCTGGACCTGCCCACTGGCGTGACCTTCCGCTTCCGTGCCGGGCAGTATGTTGAAGTGCTGCTGGCCGATGGCCTGCGGCGGAGCTTTTCTGTGGCCAATGCGCCGCAGGAACCCTCCACTGTGGAGTTGCATATCCGGCACGTGCGGGGCGGGCGGTTCACGTCCCAGGTGTTCGACACGCTCAAAGCCGGCGACCCATTGACCATCGAAGGGCCCAAGGGCGGCTTCTACCTTCGCAAGGAACTGCGCCCGGTCATCTTCGTCGCCAGCGGGACCGGCTTTGCGCCGATCAAGTCCATTGTTCTCTACGGCATGCGGCACAAGCTGCGCGGCCCGGCAAACTTCTATTGGGGCGGGCGCAGGCCGCAAGACCTCTACATGGCAGGCATGCCGGCCCAGTGGGCAGCGGAGTACCCGGGGTTTTATTTCATTCCGGTGGTATCGGAGGCCGGACCGGATGACGGCTGGAATGGACGCACGGGTTTCGTCCATGAAGCAGTGATGGCAGACTTTCCGGACCTGTCGGGCCACGATGTCTATGTCTGCGGCGTCCCGGCGATGGTTAACGCTGCGCGGCGGGACTTCGTGGAGAAATGCGGGCTTCCCCCCGACCGCTTCTTTGCCGACCTGTTCCTCACCGCTGCCGACCGTCTGGCTTGAGCGGGACATCGCGCGTCCGCGCATGAGGCACGGTGCAACCAGGCAGTGTCAAGTCAGGCAGAATCAATTCAATCAATACGGAGACCCGGCATGCGCGTGTGGAAAAAGCATATTGACATCAATGAACTGACCCAGTCCCACATCGACACCGCCGTCGATCACCTGGGAATGGAGTTCCTGGAGGTCGGCGACGACTTCATCCGCGCCCGTGTGCCGGTGGACAAGCGCACGCGCCAGCCCTTCGGCCTGCTGCACGGTGGCGTGTCAGTGGTGCTGGCCGAGGCCTTGGGTTCCTGCGGCGCGCACTATGCCTGCCCCGAGGGCTTTCGGGCCGTCGGCCTGGACATCAACGCCAACCACCTCAAGGGCGCCACCAGCGGCTGGGTCACCGGCATCACGCGCCCGGTCCATATGGGCCGCAGCACCCAGGTCTGGCACATTGACCTGCACAACGACGCAGGCGAGCTGACCTGCGTGTCGCGCATCACGATGGCGGTGTTGCAGAACAAGGGGTGAGGCTGGCGCCTCGCTACTCCCGCGTCAGGATCGCGTTCAATGCGACATTGATGTAGTAACTCGACTTGCCCGCCTTCTCTTTCCTGAGAAAGCCTGCTTCCGTCAACGCTGCAAGGTACTTGCTCGCCGTCAGGCGCGAGACACCCAGGTCCTGCTCGATGAATTCGATCTTCGTGTAGGGGTGCGTGAACAGGCTGTTGATCAGGTCCTGGCTGTAGAACTTGTGCCTTTCCCGGATGCGGTGCTTGTAGTCCATCAGCGCCGCCTGAATTCCGCTGATCGTCACGAGGGTCTCCTGGGCAGTCTTCTCGACCGCCGTCAGCATGTAGACGACCCACTCTTCCCAGGCGGCCGGATTCTCGCGCACGCTTTGCAACAGCCGGTAATAGTCGGGCTTGGTGCGCATGATGTGGCGCGAGAGGTAGAGCACGGGGATGTCCAGCAAGCCCTTTTGCATCAGGTACAGCACATTGATGATGCGCCCGGTGCGGCCATTGCCGTCGTAGAACGGATGGATGGTCTCGAACTGGTGGTGGATCAATGCCATCTTGATCAAGGGGTCGGCATCGAATGTCTCATCGTCGTTGATGAAGCGCTCCAGTTCGCGCATCAGTTCAATGACGGTTTGCGGGTCCTGTGGCGGCGTGTAGATGGTCTCGCCCGCGCCGTTTTTGAGCGCTGTACCGGGTAGCTTGCGATACCCGGCGTTGTTCTTTTCCAGTTCGGCCTGGATGGCGATGATGGTGTTGGCGGTCAGCAAGCCACTGTCCTTGACTTGCCTGTAGCCGAGATTCAGCGCATGCACATAGTGGCGCACCTCCTTGGCGGCCGGGCTTGCGGCCTGGCCGGGAAATGCTTCGTTCCTGAACAGGTCGTCGTGCGTGGTGACAATGTTTTCTATGGCCGAGCTGTCCTTGGCTTCCTGCAGGCCCAAGGTGTTGATCAGGATGCCCTGATTGGGGATTGATGCTGCCAGGCCTTTGAGTTCAGCCAGCTTGCGGCTGGCTAAAGCGGCCTTTTTGAGGATGGCCGGGGTCTCAAACCGGGCTGGCTGTAGCTCCTGCAATGTGACGTGGTCCGTCATAGGGCGCCTGTTTCATGTATAGAAAATTCTATTTTCTATACATATCTGGACTTTCATGTATAGAAAAACGGATTTTCTATACATATCAGCCTCAACATGCATAGAAAATGTGGTTTTCTATGCACGAGAGAACAAACAGAGTTGGCCATCAGGCCGCGTCCGGGGGCGTT
>CAZFKW010000070.1:0-4936 GCA_964519795.1 uncultured Ramlibacter sp.
TCCGTGATGCAGCGTACCAGTGACCGAGTTATCCGCAGCGCCCCCTGGCGGCCCGCCTGAAGACATTGGCTTTCCGAATCAGTTCGGCAGTGCTGCTGCACGGCTGGCCGGCCTGCTTGAGTCGGCCATGGATGCCATCATCACCGTTGACGACCGGCAGACGATCGTCATGTACAACCGCGCGGCCGAAAAGATCTTCGGCTGGACTGCAGCCGAGATGATCGGGGGTAGCCTGGAACGGCTCATTCCTGCCCAATACCAGTCATCCCATGGGGCGCACGTCAAGCGCTTCGGCGCTACCGGCGTGACCTCCCGGCGCATGGGCGGAAGTGCGGTGGTCCATGGACTGCACAAAAGCGGCGAGGAGTTCCCGCTTGAAGCATCCATCTCCCAGCTGGAATCCCCCGAGGGCAAGCTCTACACCGTGATCCTGCGCGATGTCACCGACCGGGTTCGTGCGCAGGACCAGCTGTCGGCCTACGCCGCTGCAGCCAGCGCCATCCGCGAGCAGGAGAAGACCCGCGTGGCGCGCGAACTTCACGACGAGCTTGCGCAGAGCCTCACAGCCATCAAGATGGACACCGTGTGGCTGCGGGACCGACTCAGTGCCGAAGGTGGCGATGTCGCCGCGCGGATCGCCGGAATGGTCTCGATGATCGACGCCAGCGTTGCATCGACGCGGCGCATTGCGGCCGACCTGCGGCCGCTGCTGCTGGACGATCTTGGCCTGGCGCCCGCCATTGAATGGCTGGCGCAGAATTTCACGCAGCGCTACGGCATCGCCTGCGACCTGCAGCTGGATGAATCGCTTGACCTCCCGGAGCCGTGGGCAACAGGGGTCTTCCGGATCGTCCAGGAATCCCTTGTCAACGTGGCCAAGCATTCAGGCGCGGCAGCGGCAGTTGTGCGCGTGCAACTGTTGGGCGGGGAACTCCACCTGTCGGTGGAAGATGACGGCCGCGGATTCGATGTGTCGCAGCCGCGCAGTGCCGGATCCCTGGGCCTGGCAGGCCTGCGCGAGCGGGCACACCTGCTCAAGGGCACCGTCAGCATCGAGAGCACGCCGGGGCAGGGCACCCGCGTGGAGGCGCGCATACCCATGGGAGAGGGAGCGGCGCGGCAATGACGACACGGATCGTGATCGCCGACGACCATGCCATCGTCCGTGAGGGGCTCAAGCGGATCGTGGGTGAGGCCGGTGACCTGGAAGTCATCGACGAGGCGGGCGACGGCAATGAGGTCTTGCGCATCGTGCGCGAGAAGGAAGTCGATGTGCTCGTGCTGGACCTGTCCATGCCCGGGCGCAGCGGCATGGAACTCATCAAGCTGGCCCGTGCCGAAAAGCCGAAAATGCGCATCCTGGTCCTCAGCATGCACCAGGAACTGCAGTATGCCGTGCGCTCCATCAAGTCAGGCGCCAGCGGCTACCTCACCAAGGAAAGCGCGCCGGCACAGCTGGTGCAGGCCATACGCAAGATTGCCGGAGGCGGCGCGTACATCAGCGCCGAGGTTGCAGAGCAACTGGCTCTTGGCGCCATGCCGGGCAGCGAGGCGGCGCCGCACGAGTCGCTGTCTGACCGGGAATTCCAGGTGTTCCGGGCGCTGGTGGCCGGCACCTCTGTGACCGACATCGCGACGGACCTCAAGCTTTCAGTCAAGACCGTGAGCACGCACAAGTCCAACCTCATGGCCAAGCTGGGCCTGTCCAACCAGAGCGAGCTGATCCGCTATTCCATCAGGCACGGCCTGGCTGACCAGATGGACCTTTGAATGTGCAGTGGGTGTGACGCGCCTGCGATTGATTGTTGAACCAGCTCGTCTTGCCAAAATTTGCCAAGACTCCTAAGATGAGTGCATGAGCACCATGAACATTTCCCTTCCGGGCGAACTCAGATCCTTTGTAGACGACCAGGTCAGCCAGCGCGGCTATGGCACGAGCAGCGAGTATGTGCGCGAACTGATCCGTAAAGACCAGGACCGCTTGCAGTTGCGAAGGCTGCTGCTGGCTGGAGCTGAGTCTGCACCCGCAGGGGAAGCCGATGCAGGCTACTTCGAGGCACTGCGCAAGCGCGTCGGCGCAACCACTGTGAAGCCTCGCGCGCGGAAGGCGTGAAGGTCAAGGCGGTCATCCCGCGCGAGCAGGCGAACCTGGACATTGACGAGACCATTTCCTGGTACCTGGCTGAAGGCGAGCCGCAGGCCGCGCTTGATTTTGTCGCTGCGCTGGAAAAAGGCTTTGGCCACATCAGCCGCCACGCCGCCACAGGTTCGCCCCGATATGCCCATGAACTGAATCTGCCGGGCTTGCGCGTGTGGTCACTGTCGCGCTACCCCCATCTGGTTTTCTATGTTGAGCGAAACGACCATGTCGATGTCTGGCGTGTTCTGCACGGAATGCGGGACTTGCCGGCATGGCTGCAAGAGTCCGACATGCTTTGATCAACGTGGGTTTGCACGTCAAGAATATCCGACGCCGAAAACATCCCCGGCGACTACGCGCCCCGCATCGTGGAGCGCACCCTGGCCCGCTACGGCAACCCCATCATCCGCCGCGCCTACGGCGACTGGACGACCAACCAGCTCGTGCAATGGAAGCGCCACCTGGAAGACACGGGCCTGCGCCCCGTGCAGCAGTTCCGCCACATCAAGGGCAAGAACTCATCGGATGCCACGCTCATCATGGACGCGATGGACCTGGTCAACCTGCATGACATCGACGGCTTCTGCCTCGTCTCGTCCGACTGCGACTTCACCGCTCTGGCCGGTCGGCTGAAGGAGCGGGGTAAGCGGGTCTACGGGTTCGGGATGCAGCAGACCATGCGGGCGTTTGTGGCGGCTTGTGATGAGTTTGTGTTTCTGGATGGGGTGTAGCTGACGCCCGCAGACCTCTGATGATGGCGGTCAGCCCTGTTCGGCCCCGCCTTCGGCCGTGGCGCGAATCAGCAGCACCGGCACAGGCGCAAGCCGCATGATCTGCTCGGCACCACTGCCCAGCACGATCCGGCCTACGCCGCGCCGGCCGTGCGAGCCGGTGACGATCAGGTCGGCGTTCCAGCGGCGCGCCTCGTCGGCTACTGTCTCGCCAAGCCGGGCTTCCAGGTTCTCGCAGAGCGACGAGGTGGCTTCAACGCCGGCTGCCTTGGCCGCCTCGGTGGCGTCCGTCAGTATTTTCATGCCGGCCTCGCGCATGACACCCAGCAGGTCGGCGGTAAAGGTGCCATAGGGGTCGAAGCCGCCAAAGGAACTGCCTGCATCCATGACGTGCAGCAACCTGATGCTGCCTTCAGACTCACCAGCCATCTGCAGCGCAGCAGCCAGGGCCTTCTTCGAGGCATTGCTGCCATCGACAGCGACGAGGATTCTCTTGTACATGGCTTCTCCGTGGACGTTTGATGCGTCAAGTGTTGTGGCTGGCAGCGTCGCGGCGCTTGACGCGGATCAAACACATGGGAAATCAGGTCGCTAGGACAATTCCTAACAGTCCCCGGCAAAGGGGAAGCTCCGGTCAGGACTCGTCCTAGGCACCGATTCAGCCGCCGCCGATGTTGCGCCAGGCCCGTCTTTGCGACAGTAGAGGCATGACAACAGCCACCGCATCCACAAGGGTTTTTCTGGCCGATGACTCGGCCATGATCCGCAGCCGTGTGGTCGAGATGCTGGCCGCGAACGCAGGCGACGTGGTGGGCCAGGCGAGCACGCCACTGGAATCGATCCGGGGCATCCTGGCCACCAGGCCCGACGTGGTGGTGCTGGACATCCAGCTCGAAGGCGGCACGGGCCTGCAGGTGCTCAAGGCGGTGCGCGAGGCCCAACCCGGTATTGCCTTTGTGGTTTTCAGCAACAACTCCGGCCCGGCCTGGCGCAAGCGCTACCTGGCGGAGGGCGCGACGACCTTCCTGGACAAGAGTACCGAGTTCGACCAGCTTGCAGCCGCCGTGGCGACGGCAGGGCACCCGCCCGCCAGTCCCGCATCCATCGCCTGACCACCCATCACCGATTACCCACTGGAGAAACCAATGTCACCATCCACAGCCCTCGCCAATGGATTTCCCGGCCCGTCCGCCCGCGTCGTGCCCGTGCGCGACGCATCCACTCGACCGGTCGTGACGCTGCTCAAGACCACCTGCTCGACCTGCCACCTGCGCGAGCTGTGCCTGCCCTGCGGCCTGAACGTCAATGATGTCGACGCGCTGGACCGACTGGGCTTTGGCCGGCGCAAGGTCATGGCCGGGGAGACACTGTTTACCGAGGGCGACCGCTTCATCTTTGTCTATGCGGTGCGCACGGGCACCTTCAAGTCGAGCCTGACGCTGGTCGACGGGCGCGAGCAGGTCAGCGGCTTTCACATGGCGGGCGAACTGCTGGGCCTGGACGGTGTGGCCAGCGGCAAGCATGCCAGTACGGCGACCGCGCTGGAAGACACGGAGGTCTGCACCATTCCCTACGCCAGCCTGTCGGAGCTGGCAGCGACCGGCGGCAGCGAGATGCAGCAGATGGTCATGCGCCTGATGAGCCGCGAGATCGTGCGCGAGCACAGCCTGATGCTGCTGCTGGGCAGCATGACGGCCGATGAGCGCCTGGCGGCCTTCCTGCTGAACCTGTCCCAGCGCATGAAGGCGCGCGGCTTTTCGCCACGCGAATTCCACCTGCGCATGTCACGCGCCGAAATCGGCAGCTACCTGGGCCTGAAACTGGAGACTGTGAGCCGCTCGTTCTCGGCCTTCCAGCGCCAGGGGCTGCTTGAAGTGGACAAGCGCCACATCCGCATCACGGATATTGACGGCCTCACACGGGCATTCGAGGCCAGCGTCCACTGAGTCCGGGGTCGGCCCCGCAGGCCCGTCTCCCTGCCGCGCAGACTCCTAGTCAGCCTGGCTGCCGAGCCGCCGCAGCTTGACGATCCACTTTTTTGCGTCGTCCTCTTTCATGTCGGCCC
>CAZFKW010000070.1:4946-12781 GCA_964519795.1 uncultured Ramlibacter sp.
ATCAGCGTCTCGCCGATGGGAGCGATGCCCACAAAGCCCAGGATGTTGCGCTCCAGCGCCTTCAGGCTGTGCGCGCGGAAATACCATCGGTAGACGAGGGCCGGCATGCCCATGGTGACGACCACGCGGGCTGATCGGCCCGTCAGTCCCTTTTTTGTGAATACGCTGCTGCCTTCCTCCCGCAGGAAGGCAAAGCCCGGCCGCGCCACCTGCTCCAGGAAGCCCTTGAGCAGCGCTGGCATGCCGCCCAGCCACAGCGGGAATACGATCACGATGTGCTGTGCCCACTTGATGTCCTCCTGGGCGGCTTCAAGGCCTGCAGGAACCTTGCCGGTTTCCCACTCCTTCTGGCTGCGCAGCATGGGAAAGTCCAGAGCGGACACGTCGATGCGCCGCACCACGTGGCCACCCTCAAGCGCGCCTTGCGCATAGGCAGAGGCCAGGCCGTGGCACAGGTGATAGACGCCGCCGTCAGGGTGCCCCTGGATGACCAGGATGCGGCGCTGGGGGACTGCGCTCACCGCGCATCCGCTGCTGTGCAGAACAGGCAGGCAGCCGGACCTTCATGTTCAACGCCTGCGGCCGAACCAACTGCGACCAGTGCGGTGGTCATCGTGATGGTGACCAGCGCAAAGGCGAGGGCCTGGAATGTCTTGCTGCGGGTGAACTTCATGGTGGCTCCGTGGGATGCGTGGGGGCAATGACTTGACTGGCTTTGACTTTAGTTTCCCGCGCCGCTGCCGCCTTGCGATGGATCAAGTGCAAGGTGAAATGTCCGGCGCGTGAAGGCGCTGGCGCGGCAGCTTGATCTGGCGCAATGCCGCCGGAGGGAAACCGGGCGAAGCTTGCATCCGGACACTTTGCAGGAGACAGACACCATGAGCCATCTCGCCCTCAGAATCATCCGCCAGGAACACTCGGCGCTGGCGGCGATGCTGCGGTCCATCGTGATGCTGCTTGACAACCAGCGCCGCGAGGGCGTGGCGCCTGACTTTGCGGCATTGCGCGCCATGCTGTTTTACGTGGACGAGTTCCCGGAAAAGCGCCACCATCGCAAGGAGTCCGAGCTGCTTTTCCCGAAGCTGCGCGCACGCACGCCACTGTCGCGCGACCTGCTGGACCACCTGGATGAAGACCATGGCAGGGGCGAGCGGCGCATCCGCCATGTCGAGCATGCGCTGCTGGCCTTCGAGATCATGGGTGAGGCGCGCCGTGAGGATTTCGAGCTGGCCGTCAAGACCTATGTCGACTTCTACCTGGCCCACATGGCGCTGGAAGAGCGCGAGGTCTTGCCCCTGGCCGAGCGAGTACTGACGGCCGGCGACTGGGCCGACCTGGATGAAGCCTTCAGTGCCAACCGGGACCCGCTCACAGGCCATGAGCCCGAGGCCGAATACCGCACGCTGTTCACCCGCATCGTCAATCTGGTGCCGGCGCCCGTGGGGCTGGGCTGATCCCGGGGCCGGGCTGGCAGAATGTGCTGACCCACACGCCCCATGATGCCTTGATCCCATGTACGAAGACGTTCTTTCCTTCTGGTTCACAGAAATCTCCCCCGCCAAATGGTGGTCCGCCAAAGCCGAGTTTGACCAGGAGATCGCCCGGCGATACGGTGAGCTGCACCTGTCCGCCAGCAGGGCCGAGCTGTATGCGTGGCGCAGCGAGCCCAGGGGCCGGCTGGCAGAGGTGATTGTGCTGGACCAGTTCTCGCGCAACATTCACCGGAACACTCCGCATGCCTTCGCGAGCGACCCGCTGGGGCTGGGTCTTGCGCAGGAGGCCGTCGCGGCGGGGGCGGACAAGGCGCTCAGCCAGATCGAGCGCAACTTCCTGTACATGCCTTACATGCACAGCGAGTCCCGGGCCATCCATGTGGAGGCCGAGCGCCTGTTCAGCGCCAATGGGCTCAAGGACAACCATGACTTCGAACTGCGCCACAAAGCGATCATCGACAGGTTCGGCCGCTACCCTCATCGTAATGCGGTGCTGGGGCGCGAGTCCACCGCTGAAGAGCTGGCATTTCTCCAGGAGCCTGGGTCGAGCTTTTGAGAGGCACTATCCGCTGGACGCAGCAGGGCCTGTGCACAGGAGCCGTGGGCGCGATAGTATTCAGGAGGACTCAAGAGGTGACCCATGCTGCAACTCAGACCCAACTGCGAATGCTGCGATGCCGACCTGCCGGCAGGCTCGGCTGACGCCCGTATCTGTTCCTTTGAATGCACCTTCTGCAGCAACTGCGCTGATACGGTCCTGCACGGCAAATGCCCCAACTGTGGCGGCGAACTGGTCGCGCGGCCGCGCAGGCCCGAGGCGAAACTGGCAAAGAACCCTGCCTCGACCGAGCGGGTGCTGAAGCCGGCCGGTTGCATCGCGGCCTGACGCCGGCGGCCCGCCGGGGAGCACGCCTGTCATGCCGCGCCAGATGTTCACGATCGCTGCGATGCTGCTCGATGTCTATGCAGGGCTTTGGTTCGCGGCCGGCATGCAAACGTCACTGCCATCGGCCGCAGCCCGGGCAGCGGCGTGGCCGTGTACCTGGCCAGCGTCCGCCCGGTGTCGCGGCTGGTGCTGGTGACGCCCAGGCGAGACTTCAGGATGGTTCGCAAGAGGGGCAAGGGGAGTAGAAACTGGCTTTACTCGCGCATCATTCCCAGGAGACCGATTTGATTCCCCCCAAGAGATTCCATTCTGCCTTGCCCGGGCAGACCTTGCCGGAGACCAAGAGGTCTCCGGGCGAACCCAGAAAGCGCAAAGAACCTCCCACGCAGGAAAAATCCCCATCGCCGAGATTGCAGCCACGAACGGCATCCACTGGCCCAACGGGTGGTTCTGCTTCTTCAAGAGAGGTCGTTGAACATCCTGCGAGCAGCGCAAGGCGGCACTCCCAGGCAGAGTCCGGGCAGGAGAGCGGCAGGCCGGGCGATTGGTCTCACGTTCTTGACGAACCCCTCGATCCCCCCACCAGCCCCGAGCCGGGTGGCCCTTGGCCGTTGGGTTCGAGTCCTCCAGAATGGATTGAACAGGAGCGCAGGGACTTGAGTGCATTGAAAGCGGCCCTGAAGCGTGTACCTGGCATGGGACCGAAGCAGGCTGACATCGAGGCTGATCGGCTGCTGTCGTCCGGGCCAGGCTCGCCGTTTGTTCTACGGGAGAACGTTGGGGCATGGCTTGCGGTACTGGTTGTGCTGGACCGCTACATCAAGGCAACCCGGGGCGTCGGTATCGAGTCCGTGACGATCAGCGCTCCCGCACTCGCGCACATAGCCACTATCGGCGAGTGCATGAACGCTTCACTGCGGGACCTCAGGCGGGTCCAGGTCGATTTATCCGAAGCCACGACGCCCCACACGGAAACAATCAACCTGGGTTCGTTGACGCATGACCCTTTGAGCGTCGAGATCCTGGGCGGGGCCGGCGGCCTGGACCTCGTTGTGCCTGCCAGCGCTTTCGGTCAAGTGCGCGCCACGACCCCGCAGTTGGCGCTGATGGGCTCAACCGTCCGGTATGCCGGCATCAGCGCGAGCAGCAGTCAGAGATCTTTACAGGGACTTATTCACTTCAGGGACTCGAAGGACGGGAAGTCCCCAACATCGCTCGAATTTCAACGCCAGGTGGCCGAGCTCAACCTGAACGGTAAGGTGGCATGGAGCCGGGAGTTCCCCGAGGAAGAGGGCAGGAAAATTATTTGCGAGGACCTGTCGGCCCAGTACCTGGTCGACACGGCCGCAGAGGGGCCGCCGACCGCAAGCACGCAGGGCCGCCCCATGTCCTTTCTGCCCTATGCGACACCCGAGGCTCTACAGCGGCACTTGGGGCAAGAGTCCTTGGACATTACCCTGCTCACGTATAACAGTGAGCATCGGCCTGCATTCGCGATCTTCGACGATAAAGGCTTCGGAGCTGCCCTCGCGCAGGAGTTCTCCGTAATGAAGCCCGGAGAAGTTCGATTGATCTTTGTCGAAACGAGAGATTCCTCCTCTGCAAGATCCAGTGAGGAGCGTGCCGGGCACATGATGGTCTGCAAGCTGCGGGTGAGCGAAGACGCGCTGGGAAGTCGCTCGGCGCTTAACTATGAGGCCGTGCTGTATGACCCGAATGCAACGGCAACCGATGTGAGGCTGAATGAAAACCATCCCGCGAGGTTCTCGGACAGGTCGTTGAGTGATTTCCTGCCCGGGATCCCGGCATCGGCGTATCTGGGCGATGAGTACGGTACTTTGTCCCGCTGGCCGATTACCAAGCAATCCAGGGCAGGAGGGAAAATCCCGACGGCGGTATATGCGAGTGATGAATGTCTGGTGAATAGCCCCGGGTTCGTCAGGGAAGAGAACTCATCCATCAGGATTGCGCGCACGCAGGCCATCCTGCGGTCAGCGCCTGCTCGGGCTTGCAAGCTTCTTGATGGTATGCTGGAGACTCTCGTTAATGAAGGCGGACGCGGGACTGAACCTGGAGAAATTCGCAGTTTCATCAGGAGCGTCGTCGCCAGCGCGGCCTTGGACCCCGCCGAGAAGGTCACTCTGCTGGCCGCCCAACCGTGGAATCTATCCGCACCTCCCGAGCCTGCGATTGTTGACGAGTATGTACGTTCCATCGTGGATGTGGTCGGGCCCGGCCTGTCGCGGGACTACAGGGATTCGCTGCTTGAGACCTTCGTGAGGCGGTGCTGCGTCCCGGAAGCACGTACTTCATCCGCGTATTTGGCGAACAAAGCCCTGCACGCCTACGTCGGGGCCGTGGTGGGCAGCCGGGTCCTGTCAGCCCAGGAAAAGGGCGCTCTCCTGTTTTGCGATTCCAGGGGCTCCAGCCTCGCCCGTAATGAACTCCAGGAGTGGAATCCTGGTGCCCTTGTTGCCATGCGGGGGGCGATCCAGGCTTTCAGCAGTTCACGTTCGGAAAAGGACGCACTGCTCAAAATGGTCGGCTCCATTGAGCCGCCCGGGCACCTGGCGCACGCCCTGCCTCACGAGCGCACGGATGCCGAACACGGGGAGGAAGGTGAGCGCGTTGCGCAAACCTCCCCGACCAGACAGGCGTCCCCGCCGGCGCGCCGGTCTGCCGCCCTGGATGAATTGGTGAAAGCGAGCAGACTCGCGCTCAAATCGGATGATGAAGCACAGTCGCTTGCATGTGCCAAAGCGGGACTGACCGCCGCATGGGCGTCCGTAGAGGGTGGGTCGCAAGACCTGCTGTTATGCGAGTCGTCGGAGCCAGTGGCCCATCTCCAGAGGTTCAGGGTCGCAGATCCTCCCGACGCCAAAGGCTCATCCCTGTCGCGCGTCAGATACCGCATTCCGGTGGAATTGTTGCGCCCGATGAAAATCATCGGCGAACCACCCCGGTAGACCCTCGCCGGCGCGACCCACGCGGCTTCCTGTGCCTGCCCTCAACGCCGGGCTTCTATTGCCTCGGCGCTTTCCAGCGCCTCCTGGCAGCTTGCGCAGTGCGCTGCGGCCGGCACTGCCTCCAGGCGTCGCAAGTCTATGGCGTCGCCGCATTCGGTGCACAGGCCGTAGGTGTTGGCTTCCAGCCGCTTGCGGGCAGCTGCGAGTTCGAGGAGCTCGTTGAGGGCGTGGGCTGCCTGGGCTTCGTCCACTACCACCTGCGATTCTTCGCTTGCCATGTCCTTGAAATCCATGACTTCCCGGCCACCATTGTCTTGCGTGGTGGACGGCAGGTGGCCGCTCATGCGCAGCAGTTCGCGCATCTCCTGCTCCCTTGTCTTCAGCAGGTTCAGGAAGCGGGGCGCCATCTCGGGGGTGTATTGCTGGCTGGTGTTTTCCATGGAGCATGCCTTGTGCGGTTTGTGTCTCCCTCATTGTGGGAGCTGCTCAAGCCCCTTCGTTTGACCTGCCTCAAGCCTGCACGCAATGGGCGCGTTAATCTGGCCGCATGACCATCCGCAACCTCAAATCGATCTTCCAGCCCGCTTCCGTCGCCGTGATCGGTGCTTCCGACCGGGCCGGGAGCCTGGGTCATGTGGTGCTGCGCAACCTCAAGACTTCGGGTTTCCAGGGGCCGGTCTGGCCCGTCAACCCGAGGCGCAGCGTGGTTGACGGCGCCCAGGCCTGGCCTGACGCTGCCTCGCTGCCGGGGGTGCCGGAGCTGGCCGTCATCTGTACGCCCGCAGAGACCGTGCCCGGCCTTATCGCCCAGCTCGGCGCACTGGGCACGCGTGGCGCCATTGTCATGACGGCGGGGCTCAAGCAGCCGGCCGGGCCGGGTGGGTCCACGCTTGAGCAGGCCATGCTTGACGCCGCCAGGCCTCACCTGCTGCGCATCCTGGGTCCCAACTGCCTGGGCGCGCTCGTGCCCTCAGTGGGCCTGAATGCCAGTTTTGCGCCGGGCAAGGCGCTGCCGGGCAATATCGCCTTCGTCACGCAGTCGGGCGCGCTGGCCACGGCCATGCTCGACTGGGCCAATGGCCGGGGTATCGGCTTCTCGCATTTCGTGTCCATGGGCGACGGCGCAGATGTGGATTTTGGCGACATGCTGGACTACCTGGGCAGCGACCCCGGCACACGCGCCATCCTGATGTACATGGAGTCCGTCACCTCGGCGCGCAAGTTCATGTCTGCCGCGCGCGGTGCTGCGCGCAACAAGCCCGTCATCGTGGTGAAGTCAGGCCGAGCGCCGGAGGGCGCCAAGGCGGCCGCTTCACATACCGGTGCGCTGGCAGGCTCTGATGCGGTGTTTGACGCAGCAGTCCGCCGCGCCGGCATGCTGCGGGTTGACACGCTGGAAGACCTGTTTGTTGCTGCCGAGACGCTGGCGCACGGCCATGCCTGGCGCGGCGAGCGGCTGGCCATCCTGACCAATGGCGGCGGCGCGGGCGTACTTGCGGCCGACGCACTCTCGCTGGGCGGCGGCAAGCTCGCCACGCTGGAGCCGGGCACGCTGGATGCCCTGAACGCCTGCCTGCCGGCCACCTGGTCACACGGAAACCCGGTGGACATCATCGGCGATGCGCCGGTGGCCCGGTACGGAGATGCCCTGCGCGTCCTGCTAGCTGCACCTGAAGTGGATGGCGTGCTGTTCATGCATGCACCCACAGCCATCGTGCCGGCGGTTGACATCGCCCTGGCCTGCCTGCCGTTCGTGTCGAAGCCCGCAAAGCCGGTGCTGGCGTGCTGGCTCGGAGGGCCGTCGGTGCAACAGGCGAGGGACGTGTTCTCCGCTGCCGGCGTGGCCTGCCACCGCACGCCCGAGGGCGCTGCGGGTGCCTGGCTGCAGCTGGCGCGCCATGCTGCCCACCAGGCCTTGCTGCGCGAACTGCCCGGCACTGCGCAGACCAGCTTCGTACCCGACCGTCAGGATGCCATGGAAGTCATGGAGGCTGCCGCCGCCAACGGGCAGGAGTGGCTGGACGCCGTGCAGGCGCAGCGGGTGCTCCAGGCGTACGGCCTGCCGGTTCAGCCGGTCCAGATGGCCTGGAATGCCGATCAGGCGGTGGCGCTCGCCCAGCGCATCGGCTACCCGGTGGCGTTGAAGATCGTCTCCCCCCAGATCATCCACAAGTCCGACGTTGGCGGCGTAGCCATCGGGCTGCGTTCCGGCGACGAGGTGCATGCCGCAGCCGTGCGCATGCGTGTCGACGCTGCGCGGCTGGCGCCGCGCGCGCCGGTGCTGGGTTTCACGGTGCAGGCCATGGCGAGCCGCAAGGGCGCAACAGAACTGATCCTCGGCCTGGCGACGGACCCGGTGTTCGGGCCCGTGCTGCTGTTTGGCGAGGGTGGGGTGGGTGTGGAACTGAGCCGCCACCACGCCGTGGGCCTGCCCCCGCTGAATGCCGAGCTGGCGCGCGACCTGGTCGCCCAGACCGGATTGGCGCGCAG
>CAZFKW010000071.1:0-6877 GCA_964519795.1 uncultured Ramlibacter sp.
ATGGACGAGATCGAGGCCATGGAAATGGTCCTGAAGAGCATGAAGGCGACGAAGACAAACGTCGAGTTCTTCGACATGATGCGCCGCGGCGGATAGGGCGCCGCGCGTTCCCTTCGGGAATGCGTGGAACCGGCTTTGCCGGGCCACTGCATTGCCCCCAGTGGGGGGAGCGCCCGAAGGGCGGACGGGGGGCGTGCTATCATCGGGGGCTTCGCGAAAAGTACCCGGGCATGGTGCCCGAGGCGGCTGGCGCAACTGAACATCAGGAATCATCATGGCTAAAGAAGGCATTCACCCCAACTACCGCGAAGTTCTTTTCGTGGACTTGTCCAACGGTTTCAAGTTCGTGACGCGCTCGTGCGTGAACACGAAGGAAATGGCCAAGGCCGATGATGGCAAGGAATACCCCCTGTACAAGCTGGACACCTCCAGCGAATCGCATCCCTTCTATACGGGCACCCAGAAGTCGGTCAACGACATGGGCGGCCGGGTCGACAAGTTCTTCAAGAAGTTCGGCAAGCCGACCGCAAAGGGCGAGCCGGCCAAGGCTGAAGAAGCCGCACAATAAGGTTTGCTGTAGCGTTACTGCTGAAGTAACGCGACACAACCCGCCAAGGGCAGCCCGGTTTACCGCGCTGCCCTTTTGCTTGATGGACGCCACCCCGCACCGCGGCTCGCGGCGCCAACCGTGCCACACTTGAACCCGTGAACCAGCCGACACCCGCCATCGTCGCCCAGAACGCCGTTCGCCGGCTGCCGCGCCTGGCCTTGTTGCTGCTCTGCGCGGCCTATGTATTGCCGGGCTTCATCGGCCGCGAGCCCTGGAAAAGCGCCGACATCGCAGCGTTCGGCCACATGGCCGACCTTGCCCAGGGCGTTTCAGCCTGGCTCAACCCCACCCTGCTGGGGGAGCGGCCTGACGTTGATGCCCTGCTGCCCTACTGGCTGGGCGCCTGGGCCATGCAGCTGGCACCCGCCTGGGTCGCCCCTGATTTCGCGGCCCGCGTGCCGTTTGCAGTGTTGCTGGCACTGACGCTGGTGGCCACCTGGTACGGTACCTACTACCTCTCACGCAGCCCGCAGGCCCAGCCCGTGGCCTTCGCCTTTGGCGGTGAGGCAGAGCCCGCCGACTACGCGCGCGCCATGGCCGACGGCGGACTGCTGGCACTGATTGCCTGCCTGGGTCTGGCCCAGCTGTCGCACGAGACCACGCCGGGCCAGGCGCAGCTGTGTTTCACCGCCCTGGCTTTCTTCGGCTCAGCGGCCACGCCATGGCGCACCGTTGCGCCGGCCATCGGCCTTGCCGCCGGACTGGTGGGGCTGTCGCTGAGCGGGGCGCCCGCCATGGGCCTGCTCTTTGGCCTGGGGAGTGCAGCGTTGTGCCTGACAGCCCTTCCAGGCGACCTGCAGGCGCGGCGGCGCCAGATTCGCTGGGCAATTGCCATCCTGGGCATCTGCGCGGCCGCTGCAACGCTCGCCTGGGCGCTCGGCCTGTGGCGCTGGCGCATTGCCCTGCCTCATGCGGAATGGCGCGAGTGGCGCAGCCTTGGCCGGCTCCTGATCTGGTTTACCTGGCCGGCCTGGCCGCTGGCGCTCTGGACGTTGTGGCGCTGGCGGCGCCAGTTGGGCAGCCGCCATGTAGCCCTGCCCCTGTGGTTCGCGGTTGTGGCTACGGCCACCACGGTGATGACCCCGTCATCCGACCGCTCGCTGCTGCTGGGCCTGCCGGCCTTCGCGGCGCTCGCGGCATTTGCGCTGCCCACGCTCAAGCGCAGCGTCGCGGCCCTGATCGACTGGTTCACCCTGCTGTTCTTCAGCGGCTGCGCCTTCATCATCTGGGTCATCTGGATCGCCATGCAGACGGGTTTCCCGCGCCAGCCTGCGGCCAATGTGGCCAAGCTGGCCCCCGGGTTTGAGCCGGGGTTCTCGGCAGTGGCTTTCGGCACTGCGCTGGCAGCGACACTGGCCTGGGCATGGCTGGTCAAGTGGCGCGCCGGCCGCAACCGCGCGGCCATCTGGAAAAGCCTGGTCCTGCCCGCTGGTGGCGCCGCATTGAGCTGGCTGCTGCTGATGACCCTGTGGATGCCTCTGCTGGACTATGCGCGCAGTTACAAGGCCCAGGTGGCAAGCCTTGTCGCACGGATGGACGCGCCCGGCTGTGCACAGGTACACGGCCTCAGCCACCCCCAGATCGCAGCCCTCAAGTTCCATGGCGGCCTCACGCTGCGCTATGCCGGGACCGTCGCAGCCTGTCCCTGGCTCATCGTTGATGCGGACGCGCTGGACTCGCTCAATTCAGCGGTCAACATGAAGTACTGGCAGCTCAACGCCACCATTCGCCGCATGAACGACGACAACGACGACATCCTGCTGTTCCGCCGCGAACCCGGGTAGGCAGGCGTGTCCGAGTTCAAGACCATCAGCCGGCATGCCGGCACCGTGCTTGTGGGGCAACTGGCTGTCATGGCCTTTGGCGTCACCGACACCATCGTCGCCGGTCGATACTCTGAGTCAGCGCTCGCGGCGCTGTCCGTCGGCACTGCCATCTACCTCAGTGTCTTCGTCGCGCTCATGGGTGTGTTGCAGGCCCTGCTACCCGTCTGGGCCGAGTTGCAGGGTGCGCGGCGGTTCGCAGAAGTAGGCCGCTCATGGCGCCAGGCCCTCTACCTGTGCGCCATCACCGTTGTCATCGGCATGGCTGCCCTGCTCTTCCCCGGTCCGGTGCTGCAGTGGGCGCAGGTACCGGTGGCCATGCGCAGCGAGGTCGAAAGCTATCTTGCCGTGCTGGCCGTGGCCTTGATGCCGGCGCTGGTGTTCCGCATGTACAGCACGCTCAACCAGAGCCTGGGCAAGCCGCTGCTTGTGACCTGGCTGCAGATCGGCTCACTGGCCGTCAAGGTGCCGTTGTCGGTGTGGTTCACTTTCGGTGGTCTGGGCCTGGACGCCCACGGCGCCGTGGGCTGCGCCTGGGCCACGCTGGTCGTCAACTACGCGATGCTCGCCGTGGCGCTGTACCTGCTGCGCACGCAAGACCTGTACAAGCCCTATCGCATCTGGCACAGGCTGGAGCGACCCGAATGGTCCCGCATTCGCGAGTTTGCGCGGCTGGGCATTCCCGGCGGGCTGGCCATCATGGTGGAGGTGACGTCGTCCACGCTCATGGCCCTGTTCATCGCGCGCCAGGGCGTCGTTGCCTCGGCCAGCCACCAGATCGCTTCCAACTTTGCGGCCGTGCTGTACATGATGCCGCTGGCGATGGGCATTGCCACCAGCTCACGCGTAAGCTGGTGGCTGGGCGCGGGGGATGCGCGCATGGCGCGGGCGGCCATCCGCACCGGCTTCAGGCTGGTGCTGCTGGCATCGCTGGTGCTGGCTGCATTCACCTTCGTGGCGCGCGCGGGCATCGCATCCATCTATGCCGCCAACCCTGAAGTGGTCGCGCTAGCCAGCGGCCTGCTTGCCTGGGTGGCGGTGTACCACCTGGCGGATGCGACGCAGGCCCTGTGCGTCTTCGTGCTGCGCTGCTACAGGGTCACCATCGCACCGCTCGTGGTGTACTGCCTGCTGCTCTGGGGGCTGGGCCTGACGGGCGGCTACCTGATGTCGTATCAGGGTCTGGCTGGCTTTGGCCCTTTGCCAGTTCCATCGACTTTCTGGGCAACGAGCGCAGCGGCCCTTGCGCTGACTGCGGCTATTTTTGTAGCGCTGCTGTGGTGGGCCGTGAAGCGGCACCCTGATCCGGCAGTTGCGGCTGCACCGGCCTCACCAGCCTGACGCGGCTGGCCGGAAAGATGATCGAGAAAGTGGAACCCTTCCCCTGTGTGCTTTCAATGTGAAGTTCACCGCCGTGGCGCTGCACCACATGCTTGACGATGGCAAGACCCAGCCCCGTGCCGCCCGTCTCGCGCGAGCGGCTCCTGTCCACCCGGTAGAAGCGCTCGGTCAGCCGCGGGATATGCTCGGACGCAATGCCCGGCCCGCTGTCCCTGACGGAGAACTCGGCCCGCCCGTCGGGCAGGACTTCCCATGCCGCCTCGATCGACTCGCCCGGCGGCGTATACCGGACGGCATTGCTGACCAGATTGGACATCGCACTGAGCAACTCCGAATGCGCGCCCGACACCTCGCATCCCGCGCCCCCCGTGAAGCGGATGGCATGGGTGTCCCCCGTGAGCATCTGCGACAGCTCGCGCGCTTCCTGCTCGCACTGCGCCATCAAGGCCGTTGACTGCACCCACTCGCCCACGCTCGGGGGCGGGCTGCCCTCCAGCTTCGACAGCGTCAGCAGGTCATTGACCAGTGACTGCATGCGCTGCGCCTGCTGCGACATCATGCCCAGGTAGCGCGAGCGCTCCTCCGCATTCAGCGGCAGGGTCTGGAGCGTTTCGACAAAGCCGCTGAGCACCGTCAGCGGCGTGCGGATTTCATGCGAAACATTGGCCACGAAATCCCGGCGCATGGTGTCGGCCTGCTCCAGTGCAGTCACGTCGCGCGACAGCAGCAGGCGACGGCCTTCGCCGTAGGGGTGGAGGTGGACCGATATCTTCACCGGCCGGCCCGCCGAACTTCCCCGCCCGGTGATGGACACCTCGTCGGCATAGTCTCCGGAGAAGTAGTAGGCATTGAACACCGGGTCACGCACCAGGTTGCCAATGAGCTGCATGACGTCGCGTTGTGCGTCAAATCCGAAGTGCTCTGCAGCGGTGAGGTTGCACCATTCGATCCGGCCGTTGGCGTCGAGCAGTACGACGCCGTTCGGCGATGCCTGGATGGCCGCAAGGAACTCCTGCAGGCGGGCCTCGCTCTCGACAATCTGGACTTCACGCTTTCGCAGCAGGCGCCGCGTGCGTTCTGTAACCTCGCCCCACAGTCCGCCAGCCAATGGCGCGCCAGTTGACTCGCCCCGGCGCAGCCAGCGCATCACCCTGGCGCTGCGGACCATGTCAATCACCAGCCACAACATGCTTCCTGCCGAGACGCCGGCCACCGCACCTGGCCAGCGAAAGAGCCACCAGCCCATGGCCCCACCAGCCAGGATAAACAGCAAATGCCTTGAGAAGCGCAGGAACATGTGCGGATTGTGCCGCTAGCGCGATGGGCGGGCCTGCAAGACGTCAGGCCTGCGCAGTCACCTGGGGTTGCGCTGTCAACCGGTAGCCCGCGCCACGAACGGTTTCCACCATGACACCTGCAGCGCCCAGCGCTTCCCGCAGGCGCTTGACATGCACATCTACCGTGCGCTCTTCAATGAACACATGGTCTCCCCAGACCTTGTCGAGCAGTTGTGCCCGGCTGTGCACGCGCTCGGCATGTTTCATCAGGTAGTTGAGGAGTTTGAACTCTGTCGGACCGATCTTCAGCGACTGGCCCTGCCAGGTCACGCGGTGGGTGGCCGTATCCAGCACCAGGCCCGCAATGCTCACTGTCTCAACCGACTGTTCCGGAGCACGGCGGCGCAAGACGGCGCGGATCCGCGCCAGCAGCTCCTGCGTGGAAAACGGCTTGACGATGTAGTCGTCCGCACCGGCGTCCAGCCCTGCCACCTTGTCCGGCTCGTCCCCGCGTGCCGTCAGCATGAGGATGGGCACGGTCTTGCTGCGCGCATCGGCACGCCACTTGCGGGCCAGCGTCAGGCCGCTCTGCCCTGGCAGCATCCAGTCCAGCAAAATCACATCAGGCAGCACCGCATCCAGCTCGCGCTGCGCCGACTCGCCGTCTTCCGACCAGATGGGCATGAAGCCGTTGTGCCGGAGGTTGACAGCGATCAGCTCGGCAATCGCCGGTTCATCTTCAACGATCAGGACACGTGGAAGTTTTTTCATTGCACTGCGGACTCGATCTTTTCCATCGTCGAGTGGCGCACATCCGCGCCCTTGACGATGTAGATGATGAATTCTGCGATGTTTTTGGCGTGGTCACCAATGCGCTCGATGGCCTTGGCAAGGAACAGCAGGTCGAGGCTGGCCGAAATGGTGCGCGGGTCTTCCATCATGTAGGTGATGAGCTTGCGCACAAAGCCGTCAAACTCCTTGTCGATCTGGTCGTCTTCCTTGAGGATGGACACCGCTGCGGCAGTGTCAAGCCGGGCAAAGGCGTCAAGTGCCTTGCGCAGCAGTCCGGATGCAAGGTCTGCTGCAACCCGCAACTCCGATGAGGGCAGCGTGCGGGCAGCTCCGCTCTCGATGATGGACTTGACCATGCGGGCTATCTTCTCAGCCTCGTCTCCCACGCGCTCGAGATTGGCAGTGGTCTTTGAAATGGCAATCAGAAGGCGCAGATCCCGTGCAGTCGGCTGGCGCCGGGCAATGATGGACGAGAGCTCGCGGTCGATCTCGATCTCCATCGAATTGACCCTGGCCTCCGCATCAATCACCTGGCCGGCGGCCTCACCGTTGAACTGGGCCAGGGCATAGATGGCCTGGCGGATCTGCGACTCGACCAGCCCGCCGAGTTCGAGCACGCGGGACGATACGCCGTTGAGTTCGCTGTCGAACTGCGTGGAAAGGTGTTTGTCATTGTTCATGGTCATGCCTCAACCGAAACGGCCGGTAATGTAGTCTTCAGTTTCCTGGCGCTTGGGCTTCATGAAAATGTCGCCCGTGGCGCCGTACTCGATCATCTCACCGAGGTACATGTAGGACACGTAATCTGACACGCGCGCGGCCTGCTGCATGTTGTGGGTGACGATCAGCACGGTGACCTTGTTCTTGATCTCTGTGATGAGCTCCTCAATGGCGCCGGTGGCAATCGGGTCCAGGGCCGAGGTTGGCTCGTCGAACAGGACAATTTCCGGGTCGGTTGCCATGGCCCGTGCAATGCACAGGCGCTGCTGCTGGCCACCGGACAGGTTCACCGCGACTTCATCCAGGCGGTCCTT
>CAZFKW010000071.1:6900-12739 GCA_964519795.1 uncultured Ramlibacter sp.
CGCCGCGCACGCGCAGGCCGTAGGCCACGTTCTCGAAGATGGACTTGGGGAACGGGTTGGGCTTCTGGAACACCATGGAAATGCGCATGCGCACTTCGATCGGGTCAACGGACGAGTCCAGCAGGTCCACATTGTCCGGGTGCAGCTCAATCTTGCCGTCGTAGCGGTGGCCGGGGTACAGGTCGTGCATGCGGTTGAAGCAGCGCAGGTAGGTGGACTTGCCGCAGCCGCTGGGCCCGATCAATGCCGTCACCTTGTTCTCATAGATGGGCATGGTGATGGACTTCAGCGCCTTGAAGTCGCCGTAGTAGAAGTCCAGGTCTTTGGATTGCGCCTTGAGCGGCGGCGGATTTTCCGGGAGCGTTACAGTGGATGGCATTCAATTCTCCAAATACTTTGTTAGGTGGACCACCGCGGAACCGGCTTTGCCGGGCCGCAGGTGGCGCCCCCTTGAGGGGGAGGCGGCGCAAGCCGCTTCGGGGGGGAACATGTTCACCACTTGATGTTCTTGCGGAGGCGGTAGCGCAGCCAGATGGCCAGGCCGTTCATGCCGAGGGTGAGCACCACAAGCACCAGGCTTGCCGCAGCGGCATTGGCATGGAAGGCAGGGTCGGGCCGCGATGTCCAGTTGAAAATCTGGATCGGCATGACCGTGAACGGCGAGAACAGCCAGTCAAACATGCCGGCCGGCGGGTCACCTGCAAACGGCATGGGCGGCAGGAAGGCGATGAACGTCAGCGCGCCAATCGTGATGATGGGCGCCGTCTCGCCAATGGCGCGGGACAGGCCGATGATCACGCCCGTCAGGATGCCCGGCATGCCATAGGGGATGAGGTGGTCGCTGCAGACCTGCCACTTGGTGGCGCCGCAGGCGTAGGCACCTTCACGGATCACCTGGGGAATGGAGCGCAGCGCCTCGCGGGTGGCCACAATGATGATCGGAAGGATCAGCAATGCCAGCGTCAGGCCCGCGGACAGGATGCTCTGCCCGAACCCGAAGGTATAGACAAAAAGCCCGAGCGCGAGCAGACCGTAGACGATGGACGGCACGCCGGCCAGGTTGGTGATGTTGATCTCGATGATGTCGGTAAACCAGTTCTTGCGCGCATATTCCTCAAGGTAGATCGCGCTGGCAATGCCTACAGGAATGGCAAACAAGGCCGTGACGATCATCACGAAGAAGGAGCCCACCCAGGCTGACAGGATGCCCGCCTGGCCGGCGCGGCGCGACGGAAAGCTGGTAAAGAAGTCGCCGGCGAGCCGGGGGAAGCCGTCAACCGCCATCTGGGTAAACAGCGCCACCAGCGTCAGGATGCCGACCGACATGGCGGCCAGGCCCACCAGGCCGAAGATCACGTCCCAGCGCTTGTGCGAGTGGATGATGAGCCGGAGTTCTTCAGTCCGGGTCATGGCAACAGCAGATTTGCTCATTTCAATAGGCCTCACGGTATTTGCGGCGCAGCCAGTAGCCGAGCATGTTGAACGACAGGGTCAGCAGCAGCAGCGTGAGGCCGGCTGCAAAGATCGTCTGGTAGCCCACACTGCCATGCGGCAGGTCGCCGAGCGCCACCTGGACGATGAACGAGGTGATCGTCGCCGCAGGCTCCAGCGGATTGAGCGACAGGTTGGGTTGCATGCCGGCGGCCACCGCCAGGATCATGGTCTCACCCACCGCACGCGAAATGCCCAGGATGTAGGCAGAAGCAATGCCCGAGAAGGCGGCCGGCACTATCACGCGGGTCGCAGTCTGGAACCGCGTCGAACCCATGGCATAGGCGCCTTCACGCAGGCTCATCGGCACCGCGCGCATCGCGTCCTCGGAAAGCGAGGATACGTACGGAATGATCATGATGCCCATCACGATGCCTGCGGACAGCACATTGAATGTGGGCAGGCCGGGGTAGATCTTCTGGATCAGCGGCGTCACCACCAGCAGCGCAAAGAACCCGTAGATGATGGTCGGCACGCCCGACAGCATCTCCAGAACAGGCTTGAGCACCTCGCGGATCTTGTGGCCGGCGAACTCGGAGAGGTAGATGGCAATGATGGTGCCCAGCGGTATGGCTATCGTCAATGCCACAAGCGAGCTGCTTAAGGTACCGGAGAGCAGCACGATGATGCCGAAGTGGGCGTCGTCAAACAGCGGTGTCCACTGGTCATCCGTCAGGAAGGTCCACAACGGGACGTTGCTGAAAAATACGAGCGATTCCTTCACCAGGATGTAGACAATCGCCAGCGTGGTGAACACGGAAACGCAGGCCGCCAGCAACAGAATGCCTTCGATCAGCTTGTCCTTGCGTTTGCGGGCTTCCTTGATTTTGGCGAGCTCCGCAAGGCGGGCATCACCAGTCAGTCGGGCAGGAGTCACAATGCGGTCCGGAGTAGTGGTGGCGCTCATTGTAGTTTTGGGGTTGTTGATGGGCCATGAAAATTGAAAAGCCGGTCTGCAGGCTTTGACGGCATGCAGACCGGCTTGTTCAGAGACTCACCCGGGTGCCTTACAGCGCAGCTTCGCGCTTGAGCAGTTCGGTGATGGTGATGCCGACTTCGTTCTTGCCGCCGAACACGGTGCCCTTCTTGCCCTTGGCAATGTGCTCCAGTGCCGTCTTGTAGGCTTCGGCGGGCAGCGGCACGTACTTCACTTCCTTGGCCATCTTGGCGCCCTGGGTCATGTAGAAGTCGATGAACTTCTTCACTTCAGGCTTGCCCAAGGACTTGGCGTTCACATAGATGAAGATCGGGCGGGCCAGGGGCTGGTAGGTACCTGCGAGAACAGTCTGCTCGCTCGGGGACACAGCAGCCTTGCCTTCTTTTTCGACAATCGGCAGCGCCTTGAGCTTGCCGGTGTTCTCGGCGTAGTAGGCATAGCCGAAGTAGCCAATGGCATTCACGTCGCCGGCAACACCCTGCACCAGGACATTGTCGTCTTCAGAGGCGGTGAAGTCGCCGCGGCTGGACTTGCTCTTGCCGACGATGGCTTCGGTGAAATAGTCGAACGTGCCGGAGTCAGAGCCAGCACCGAACAGCTTCATCGGCTGGTCAGGCCAGGCGGGATTGACCTGGTTCCAGCGCATGAGCTTGCCCTGGGCAGCCGGCTCCCACATTTTCTTGAGTTCGGCCACGGTGGCCTGCTTGAGCCAGGTGTTGCGGGGGTTGATCACCACGGTCAGGGCATCAAATGCCACCGGCAGTTCAAAGTACTCAACGCCGATCTTCTTGCAATCGGCCATTTCCGAAGCGGAAATCGGGCGCGACGCATTGGAGATGTCGGTCTCGCCACGGCAGAACTTCTTGAAGCCGCCGCCCGTGCCGGACACGCCGACGGTCACTTTCAGGCCCTTGTTGGCCTTCTGGAATTCTTCGGCAACTGCTTCGGTCACCGGGTAAACGGTGCTGGAGCCGTCAATCTTGACGACCTGGGCGATGGATGCCAGGGGCACAGCACCCAGGAAAGCCAGCGCGGAGGTAGCCAGCAGGGTCTTGAGGGGAGAAAATTTCATGGTGATTCCTTTCATTGAATCGGGGGACTGAACGAACTTTATGTCCGCGATGTGACGGTTTCGTGACAAAGGCCGTAATCCGGAAGGATTACGCCGGCTTGCAGTTCTTCATCAGCGACTTGCCGTTGTGGATCAACTCAGCGCCGGAGGGCTGCGTCATGAGTTTCCAGCCGTCGGCTTCGTAGACACCTGCGCCTTTGTTGTCGAGTTCCCAGCCGCCTTCGTAGCGCACGCGGACCGTTGAGCCATCGGCTGCAGCACGGGCCATGAAGCGCTTGCCGCCCTCGCAGGCGTAGGGAACGAATTCGCCGGCCTTCATGCCGGCGGGGATGGATTGTGTGGACGCGCAGCCGGCGAGAACGCCAAGGCCCAGGACGGCGGTTGCAATTGCTGATTTCATTTTCTGGCTCCGGTTGAAGTTGACAAACGGAGTCTCGCGGCTGTTCGTGACAGCTCAATGACACAAAAAAGGCAATTGCGTGACCGATGCCGGGCGGCAAGCAATTCAGGCAGCCCGGCGCCCGAAAGCGCCAGCGGTCAGGCAGTTACGGTAGCCCCGTCACCAGCCGCGACTGCAGGTCCGGAAGCGGTGTGACTGACCATGCCGGACAGCTCGCCCACTCCCACAGGCGGCCGGGTCATCCATGGCACGATGAAACTCCGACGGGCCAGCCCTGCGGCCATGCGGGCCATCTGCTTGCGTTCTCCCGCCAGCCGCGCGGCCAGCAGGGGGTCCTGCGTGCCTGCAGCCAGCACACTCTTGTTGACGACCCAGGCATAAGGCTCAATGTTGGCGCGGCGCAGGTCCTCCTGCAAAGCTGCAGCCTGCGACACCGGCGTCACCTCCGGCAGGGTCACCAGAACGATGCGGGTATAACTTGCGTCCTGCAGGCGCATCAGGGGTGTGATGACGCGGGCACGGCCCTGCTGCCCTTCGAACTCCCGCATCATCTGGCGGTGATAGGCGCCGGTTGCGTCCATCAGCAGCAGCGAATGGCCGGTGGGCGCCGTGTCCAGCACGACGAACGCGCTGCGTGCCTCACTGACAATGTGGGAGAAGGCGTGGAAAACAGCCACCTCCTCGGTGCAGGGTGAGCGCAGGTCTTCCAGCAGCAGCGCCTGCTCCTGGGCATCGAGCGACGGCGACCTGGCCGCCATGATCTTGTCTGTGTACCGCTGCGTCTCGACTTTCGGGTCGATGCGGCTGACCCGCAGGCCCGGCACCACCCCGTCGAGCGTGCCCGCCAGGTGCGCGGCCGGGTCCGTCGTGCTCAGGTGCACGGTCTTGCCCCGCTGCACCAGGCCCAGCGCCAGCGCTGCGGCGACGGTCGTCTTGCCGACCCCGCCTTTTCCCATGACCATGATCAGGCCATGGCCGGCGGCCGCCAGTTCGTCGGCAAGGGCTGCAAGGTCATGCCCGGCTGCAATGGGCTCCACAGGCGCAGGCGTGCCGTGTACGGCCGCTACGTCTGCTGACAACAGGGCACGAAGGGCCGGCAACCCGACCGTGTCGAAGGCCCGCAGCGGGACGCTGTCCTGCGGCAGGGCATGCAGCGATGCCGGCATGTCAGCCAGGGCCTGCTGCCCCAGCGCCTCGATGGCGCCTGCCACCGCGTCGCCCTTGACGCTGGCATGAAACACACCGTTGATCGCAAGGCGCTGGTTGTGCAAGCCCAGCTCGGCCAGCTCCAGCGAGCTGCGCGCGGCCTCGGCAATTGCGCCCTTGTCTGGCCGGGTCACCAGGACCACGGTGGTCTGGGCCGGGTCACTCAGGGCAACCAGCGCCGCCTTGAAGCGCTCTTCCTGCATCTTCAGCCCGGAATGGGGGCCGAGGCAGGAGGCTCCCCGATCGTTCCCCTCCAGGAAACCGCTCCAGGCCTTGGGCAGGCTGAGCAGGCGCAAGGTATGGCCGGTGGGCGCCGTGTCAAAAATGATGTGGTCAAAGCGCGCGTCCTTGTCGGACAGCAGCGATGCGAACTCGTCGAAAGAGGCGATCTCTGTCGTGCACGCGCCGGACAGCTGCTCACGCACGGTGGACAGTTCGGTTTCGCTCGCGCCTGTGCCCATCTGGGCAATCACACGCTGGCGATAGGCCTCGGCCGCTGTGTCGGGGTCGATGTTCAGCACCGACAGACCGGGGGCGCCGGGGACCGCAGTCGGCGTGTTGCGCAGTTCGATGCCCAGCATTTCATCCAGGTTGGACGCAGCGTCAGTGCTGACCAGCAAGACCTTCTTGCCGGCGTCGGCCAGCGTCAATGCGGTCGCAGTTGACAATGATGTCTTGCCCACTCCGCCCTTGCCGGTGAAGAACAGGTGCCGCGTGGCCTGCGCCAGAAAGC
>CAZFKW010000072.1:0-1087 GCA_964519795.1 uncultured Ramlibacter sp.
GTACGGCGCGATGTTGCGACTTGTGAAGCCGTGGAAATTGCGGTACCAGACATCCAGCAGGCCCAGCCGCACGGGGAGGTTGTCCGCCAGCGGCGATGTCCGGAAATGTTCATCCATGGCATGCGCGCCTGCGAGCAGCTCGCGAAAGCCCGCAGCCCCAATGGCAATGGCCACCGGCAGACCGATGGCCGACCACAGCGAATACCGCCCGCCAACCCAGTCCCAGAAGCCGAAGGTCGTCGAGATGCCGAATGCCTGTGCCGCCGCGACATTGGTCGTGAGGGCTGCGAAATGACGCGTCGTATCCTTGCCGCCATTCGCAACAAACCAGTCACGCGCAGACCGCGCATTGGTCATGGTCTCGATGGTGGTGAAGGTCTTGGAGGCAATCAGGAACAGTGTGCTCTCAGGCTTGATGTGCCTCAGCACGCCGGCGAGCTCATGGCCGTCGACGTTGGAGACAAAATGAAAGCGCTTGCCCCGCACTGCGAATGCATCAAGCGCCAGCACGGCCATCTGCGGGCCAAGATCGGAGCCGCCAATGCCGATGTTGACGACGTCGGTAATCGCCGCATCGTCGCGTACGGACTGCGCAAAAGCCAGCATCGCATCCAGCGTCTCATGCACATGCGCCAGTTCGGGCGACATGCCTGGTCTGCGGGGCTGGCGCAGCAGTACATGGCCGACAGCACGCTGCTCGGTGCTGTTGATGGGCTCACCCGAGAACATCGCATCGCGGTGCGCCTGCACACCGCATTCTCGTGCGAGGTCCAGCAGCAGCGATTGCGCTCTGGCATCCAGGAGGTTCTTCGACAGGTCGGCAAAGACGTACGGGGCCTGCTGGCTGAAAGCCCCGAAACGCCCTGCATCGGTCAATGCTTCGCGTATATCAAAGCCGCGTCCCGCCTGCTCAAGATGGGCTTGCAGGAGCGGCCATGCCGCCGTGCGGTCGCAGCGCATCCTCGTCATGCCGCGAGCATGAGCTTCTCGAGCTTGACCGCGTCCGCTGCAAAAGCGCGGATGCCTTCGGCCAGTTTCTCGGTCGCCATCGCATCCTCGTTGAGCGCGTAACGAAATCCCGCCTCGT
>CAZFKW010000072.1:1118-6475 GCA_964519795.1 uncultured Ramlibacter sp.
ACCGGCGTCAAGTCCAGCGCCGCAGCCGCCTCAGGATCCAGCTGCCGGGGCATCGGCGCATCGGAAGCGGCGAGCTGCGCGAGCAGGTCAGGCGCAATGGTCAGCAGGTCGCAGCCCGCGAGCGCTGCAATCTGCCCGGTATTGCGAAAGCTCGCGCCCATGACTTCTGTAGCAATCCCGAACTTCTTGTAGTGGTTGTAGATCTGCCGCACGGATTTCACGCCAGGATCGTTCACGCCGGCATTTGCGGCCTCGTCCCAGGCCGGGCCTGCCGACTTCCTGTACCAGTCGTAGATCCGCCCGACGAAGGGGGAGATCAGCTGCACCTTCGCCTGCCCGCAGGCCACTGCCTGGCAGAACGAGAACAGCAGTGTCAGGTTGGTGCGGATGCCGCGCATCTCGAGCTTGCGCGCGGCCTCTATGCCTTCCCAGGTAGCCGCAACCTTGATGAGCACCCTGTCGATATGGATGCCTTCGGCCTCGTAAAGCTCAATGATGCGCTCGGCGCGGACATAGGTGGCGCTGGCGTCGAAGCTCAGGCGCGCATCGACTTCCGTGGACACCCTTCCCGGGATGATCGACAGGATCTCCGTGCCAAAACGGACCAGCAGGCGGTCCATGACCTCGTCGAGCGGCCTGCCGCGAAAGCGCTCCACCGTCTGCTTGAGCAGTGGTGCGTAGTCGGGCTTTTGCACCGCCTTGAGGATCAGCGACGGGTTGGTCGTCGCATCCTGGGGCTTGAAGGCATCAAGCTGCCTGAAGTCGCCCGTGTCGGCCACGACGGTCGTGAACTGCCTGAGGGATTCGAGTTGATTCATGCTGCCATTATCCAGTGATGCCGGGACCGTGTCAGTGAAACCAAGTTACATTCGCGGTTCAACTCCCTTTCGATGTCCATGAGCTTTGACCTAGTCCTGTTTGGCGGCACCGGCGACCTGGCGTGGCGCAAGCTGATGCCCGCCCTGTTCCAGGCCTTCCGCCACGGCACGCTGCCTGCCGATGGGCGCATCATCGGCGTGGCGCGCGATGACCTGTCCGACATTCAGTACCGCGAGCTGATCCAGTCCCGGTTTGACAACGTGGAACTGGCCAAGCGACCCAGCCCGGAAGAATTCGCCCCCTTTGCCGCACTCCTGCCCTTCCTCCGTCTGGACCTGTCCAAGCCCCAGGACTATGCGCACCTGTCGGCAAGCCTTGCCAGGCGCAATGCCGATACCGTCGTCATGTACGTTGCCACAGCTCCCGCACTGTTCACGACGGTATGTGAGCAACTGGCGGCCGCAGGCCTGAACACGCCGAATACGCGCATCGTGCTGGAAAAGCCGCTCGGCCACGACCTGGCCTCCAACCGCGCGATCAATGAAACCGTGTTGCGTGGTTTCGCGGAGAGGCAGGTGTTCCGCATCGACCACTACCTGGGCAAGCCTTCGGTGCAGAACCTGTTTGCGCTTCGCTTCGGCAATTCGCTGTTCGAGCCGCTGTGGCGGCGCGAGACCATTGCCAACATCCAGATCACAATTGCCGAAGAACTGGGCGTGGAAAAACGCGGGGCGTTCTATGACAATACCGGCGCGCTGCGTGACATGGTGCAGAACCATGCGCTGCAACTGCTGTGCGCCATCGGCATGGAGCCACCCATCAACGCCCATGCCGATGCCATCCGCGACGAGAAGCTCAAGGTGCTCCGCTCACTCAAGGCCTGGACTGCGCAGAGCCTTTCACAGCACGTGGTCCGGGGGCAGTACGGCGCGGGTTCGATCGACGGTGTGGCAGTTCCCGCCTATCGCGACGAACCGGGCGTGAATCCGGACAGCACGACCGAGACCTTCGTTGCGCTGCGCACCGAGATTGCCAACTGGCGCTGGGCCGGTGTGCCGTTCTACATCCGCACCGGCAAGCGCCTGGCAGACCGTGACGCGCACATTGTCGTGAACTTCCGGCCCGCGCCACATGCCATCTTCAAGTCTCCGCCGGGCGCGGCAAACCAGCTCGTCATCAACCTCCAGCCCAAAGACGGACTGGAATTGCACCTGCTGGCCCAGGGCGCGGACAACCGGCGCCAACAGCAGGTCCTGAGCCCCGTGCAGCTGGACCTGGATTTTGACAAACGCTTTGGTACCGAGCGGGTGGGCGCGTATGAGCGGCTTCTGCTGGATGTGATTGACGGGCGGCTGAACCTCTTCGTGCGCAGTGACGAACAGGAGGAAGCGTGGCGTTGGGTTGAGCCCATCATTGATTCATGGAAGGCTGATGCCCAGGGACTCCGCGCCTATGCGGCGGGCACCTGGGGACCCAGCGCGTCAAGCGCGATGATTGCGCGCGACGGCTATTGCTGGAGCGAGGAATGCTAGCCCCGGTTTGCTTGATCCCGCGCAACGCAGATGTCCATGCCAGGACGGATGATGCGCCGGCCCTTGGGCCGGACTAAATCCTGCCTTCTTCCACGGCGTGGCAGGCGACCTTGATGCCGTGGATGTTCAGGAGCGCAGGGCGCTCGGCCTTGCACCGGTCGTTGGCGTGCGGGCAACGCGGATGGAAGGTGCAGCCTGACGGCGGGTTCAGCGGGTTGGGCACCTCGCCGCTCACCGGCGTGCGGTTGCGCCCGGTGTCGTGCATCTTGGGGATCGCATCCAGCAGCATCCGTGTATACGGGTGTCTCGGATTGGCAAACAGCTCCTGCTTGCCGGCCAGTTCCACCAGCCGCCCGAGGTACATGACCCCGACCTCGTCACTCACATGCCGCACCACTGCCAGGTTGTGGGAGATGAACAGGTAGGTCAGGCCCTGCTCGCGCTGCAGGTCCTTCATGATGTTGAGCACCTGCGCCTGCACCGAGACATCCAGCGCCGAAGTGGGCTCATCGCACACCAGGAACTCCGGCTCGGTAGCCAATGCCCTGGCAATCGAAATGCGCTGGCGCTGACCTCCCGAGAACTGGTGCGGATACTTCACCATGTCCAGCGGGCTCAGGCCGACTGAATTGAGCAGCTCGCCCACCCGCGCCTTGAGTTCGGCCGCGTTGGTAATGATGCCGTGTTCCCTGAGCGGCTCGCCGACGATGTCCTCCACGATCCAGCGCGGGTTCAGGCTCGCGTAGGGGTCCTGGAAGATCATCTGGACGCGCCGGCGCAGCTTGCGGCCTTCAGGCGTCTTGAAGGCTGCGTGGGCATCCTGGCCGTCAAACGTCAGGCCACCCCGGGTAGGTTCGTACAGTCCCACGAGCAAGCGGGCGACAGTGCTCTTGCCGCAACCGGACTCTCCCACCAGCGCCAGGGTTTTGCCCTTGTGGATTTCGAAGCTGACACCGTCCACTGCGTTCAGGAGTTGCCGCGGCCGCTGTTCGAGCACGCGGTTGAGCCAGGGCACGGAAACGTCAAAGGTCTTGGCCAGGTCCAGCGCCTGGACCAATGGCCTGCCCTGTCCTTGCGCCGGCGTCATCACGTTGCCGTCGGCCATGGCGGTTTCGGCCGTCAATGTGCCGGTCTCGTTGGATGGCGCATTCATGCGGGCACTCCTGCAGTCTTGTCATGCAGCCAGCAAGCCGCTCGGGTGGGGCCGGCATCGAGCAGGTCAGGACGCTCACGGGTGCAGCGGTCAAATGTCTTTGGGCATCGCGGGTTGTAGGCGCAGCCCGGGGGAATGGCGTTCAACCTTGGCATGGAGCCGTCAATCTGGTGGAGGCGCTCACGATCAACCGTGATGTCGGGAATGGCGGCCATGAGCCCGGCCGTATAAGGGTGCGCAGGCTTGTTGATGACTTCATGCACCGGGCCGATCTCGGCGATGCGCCCGGCATACATAACGGCCACGCGGTCACAGGTCTCGGCGATCACGCCCATGTCGTGGGTAATCAGCATCACGGCGGCTCCGCGGTCCTTGCACACGCGCTTGAGCAGCTGGATGATCTGCGCCTGGATGGATACGTCAAGCGCCGTGGTCGGCTCATCGGCCACGATGAGCTTGGGCTCGGCAGCCAGCGCAAGTGCTATCACCACGCGCTGGCGCATGCCGCCGGAAAACTGGTGGGGGTAATGGTCAATGCGCTCTGCCGCAGCGGGGATGCCCGTGTCTTCCAGCAGGCCGATGGCCCGCTTGCGCGCCTCGTCATAGCTGACCGGCAGGTGCGTCTGGATGGTCTCGGTGAGCTGGCGGCCAATGCTGTACAGCGGGTTCAGCGACGTGAGCGGGTCCTGGAAGATGGCCCCAATCTGGCGCCCCCGGATCCGGCGCATCTGCTCATAGGGCAGGTTGTCGATACGCTGGCCCTCCAGCAGGATCTCGCCACTGGTCACCCGGCCGGGTGGCTCCAGCAGGCCAATGATGGCAGCGCCCGTCAGCGATTTGCCAGCACCGGACTCACCGACCACGCCCAGGATCTCACCGGGCGCAATGGCAAACGAAATGTCGTCCAGCGCACGCAGGGTGCCCCGGCGGTTGGGGAATTCAACGACAAGGTTCTTGACTTCCAGGAGGCTCATGATGCGCGCTCTATCTCAAACGTGGGTTCAGCGCATCGCGCAGCCAGTCGCCCAGCAGGTTCACTGAAAGGGCAATGGTGATCAACATCATTCCGGGAAAGACGGTGATCCACCATTCCCCCGAGAACAGGAAGTCGTTGCCCACACGGATGAGCGTGCCAAGCGAGGGAGAAGTGGGCGGGACACCCACACCCAGGAATGACAGCGTCGCCTCGGTAATGATGGCCGTCGCGACCTGGATCGTCGCCAGCACCAGCACTGGCCCCATGACATTGGGCAGCACGTGTCGCACCATGATTCGAAGCGGCGCAACACCTGTCACCCGCGCCGCCTGCACATACTCCTTGTTGCGCTCGACCATGGTGGAGCCGCGCACCGTACGGGCATATTGAACCCAGCCGGTCAAGGTGATGGCAAGGATCAGCACACCGAAAGCCACGGACTCCTGCGCATTCGGAAACATGGCACGGCCGACGCCTGCGATCAACAGCGCCACAAGAATGGGAGGAAAGCTCAGCATCACGTCGCACAGGCGCATGAGCAGGCTGTCGATCCAGCCGCCGCGAAAGCCCGCCAGGAGGCCGAGCCCCACACCAATCACCATGGACAGGATCACGGAAATCGCGCCGACCACCAGCGAAATGCGCGCGCCATAAAACAACGCGGAAAGAATGTCGCGGCCCTGGTCGTCAGTGCCGAACACGTACTTGGTGGAGCCGCCTTCCGACCATGCAGGCGGCAGACGCGCATCGCTGAGTTCAAGCGTCACCAGGTCGAACGGGTTGTGCGGCGCGACCCAACCCGCAAACGCCGAGCAGAAGACGCAGAAAAAAGCAACCGCCGCAGCCGCCATGGCCATGGGCGAAGTTCTGAAGCTGT
>CAZFKW010000072.1:6485-12711 GCA_964519795.1 uncultured Ramlibacter sp.
GACATCACTGTCGAGCCATCGGGCCAAGGTTTTTTTCATCGTGAAGCCAGAAATGCCGCCAGCGCAAACCGGCCGGAAGCCGGTTGGGCGCACCATACGGTCATGAGCACATTATTTCTTGATGCTGATCCACTTGAACGGCATGAAGTTGTCGGCCAGCTGGACCAGGTCAACCTTCTTTGACATGCCCCAGGCCAGGGCCTGCTGGTGCAAAGGCAAGTGACCGATATCTGCGGCGTGGAGGTCAAAGGCCTCCTTGATCATGGCAGCGCGCCTGGCCTTGTCGGTCTCGGACTGGATCTTCTTTGTCAGCTCGTCCACCTTCGGGTTGCAATACGACCCGAGGTTGAACTGGCCCGCACCCTTGTCATCCACACAGGCCATCAGGGCATTGAGCGCATTGTGCGCATCATAGGTTCCGGGCGTCCAGCCCAGCAGGTAGAAGCTGGTGTCGCGGCGCAGGATCTTGGGGAAGTAAGTTCCCTTGGTCTCGGCCGCCAGGTTGATCTTGATATTGGCCCGCGCCAGGTTGGCCGCAACGGTCTGGCATATCCGCGCATCATTGACATAACGGTCATTGGGGCAGTTCATGGTGACTTCGAAGCCATTGGGGTAGCCGGCTTCGGCCAGGAGCTTCCTGGAGGCTTCGACATCAAAAGGCAGGCGTTTGTTCTGCTCGGCGCTGAAGCCGTTGATGCCCGGTCCCACCATCAGCGCGGTTGGGTTGGACGCGCCCCGCATCACCGTGCGCTTGATGCCCTCGATATCGATCGCCTGGTAGAACGCCTGGCGCACCCGCTTGTCCTTGAAGGGGTTCTTGCCCTTGACACTGGAGTACTGGAGTTCATCGCGCTTCTGGTCCATGCCGAGGAAGATGGTCCGCAGCTCAGGGCCAGCCAGCACACGTGTGTTCGCGCCTGCGTTGATGCGGTCAATATCCTGCACCGGCACCGGCTCCATGACATCAATCTCGCCCGACAGGAGTGCGGCCACCCGGGTCGGGTCGCTGCTGATCGGCGTGAAGATGACCTCGGTGACGTTGCCGTCGATCTTGCCCCAGTAGTTGCCATTGCGCACAAACGTGGTTCTGATGTTGGGCTGGCGTTCGCGCAGGCGGAACGGTCCGGTGCCATTGGCGCGGAACGAGGCAGCATTCTCGATGCCCTTGCGGCGGTCAACCGGGCGCTGGGCCTGGTTGGTCTCAGCCCACTTCTTGCTCATGATGTAGACCAGCGACAGCACGTCGGGCAGGATCGGGAAAGGCGTCTTGGTCTCGATCTCCACCAGAAAATCATTGATCTTGCGCACTTCCTTGAAGTCGTTGGTATAGCTCTTCATGTCCGAGCCATCGACCTGCGTGCGCGCAAACGAGAACAGGACATCATCAGCGGTGAACGGCGTGCCGTCGTGGAACTGCACCCCCTTTCGCAGCTCGAAGCGCCATACTGTCGGTGACGTCTGGCGCCACGACGTGGCAAGGCCGGGAGCCAGGCTGAGGTCCTTGTTGCGGTTGACCAGGCCCTCGTAGATATTGCCGGTAACACTCAGCTGCAAGGATTCATTGAGCGAATGCGGGTCCATCGAGAGCGAGTCGCCCTGGTTGGCAATGCGCACGGTCTGTGCGGAAACCGAGATGGCACCGAATGCCATGGCGCAAAGCGCGGCAATCGAGACAAGCCTTGATCCGAATTTCATGGTTAACTCCTTTGGGACGAATGATTGGGGAAGGGGCATCTGCCGGATAGAGGGGAACTACTGCCCTGACACAGGCATGGACTGCTCGATAAGGCCGGCATGCAATGCAGCACCGAGCGGCAGGATCTCATCGTTGAAGTCGTATCGGCTGTTGTGCAGGAAACAGCTCCCCTCGCCGCCCTGGCCAATACGCATATAAGCACCGGGTTTGACCTGCAGCATGAAGGAGAAATCTTCGGCGCCCATGCTCGGATCCATGTCCCGCACAACATGCTCCTCTCCCACAAGCGACTGCGCCACGTCGGCGGCGAACATCGCTTCGCGCGGCGAGTTGAGGGTTGCGGGATAAATCCGTTCGTACTTCACCGTGGCGGTCGCACCGAAACCCAGGGCCACTGCGCTGCACAATTCATGGAGCCGCCTCTCGACGAGGTCCTGAACTTCCAGGCTGAAGGTGCGCACGGTGCCAACGAGCGTCGCCTTGCCCGGGATCACGCTCATGGCACCCAGGTCGCCGGCCTGCATTGCGCAAAGGCTGATGACGGCACCATCAATGGGCCGGACGTTCCGCGAGACAATGCTTTGCACTGCGGTGATGATATGCCCTGCGACGAGCACGGGGTCAACCGCAAGGTAGGCATGGGCGCCATGACCGCCCCTGCCGGTGATCTCGATGGTGATGCGGTCGGCCGCAGCCATCATCGGCCCCGGATTGATCCCCACGGTGCCCGGACGCATCGCGGGCCAGTTGTGCATCGCATAGACAGCCTGCGCCGGGAACCGGTCAAACAGGCCATCCTCGATCATGGCCTTCGCGCCGGCAAATCCTTCTTCGCCGGGCTGGAAGATCAGCATGGCCGTGCCGTCAAAGTCGCGCGTCCCGGCAAGATAGCGCGCCGCCCCCAGCAGCATGGTGACATGCCCGTCATGACCGCAACCGTGCATCATCCCGGGCCTGGTGGACTTCCAGGCGAAGTCATTGTGTTCGGTCATGGTCAGTGCGTCCATGTCGGCACGCAGCCCGATCATCCTGCCGCTGGCGGTAGTCCGCCCCTTGATCAGCGCCACCACGCCCGTCTTGCCGATGCCGTCATGCACCTCGTCCACGCCGCACAGCTTCAGCGCTTCCTTGACACGGCCGGATGTATACACTTCCTCGAATCCGAGCTCAGGATGAGCGTGCAGGTCACGGCGCAGCGCCGTCAACTCGGGGTGAAACTGCGCAATATGGGCGAAGGCCCGTCCATTGGCCTTCAATCGCGCGGGCACGACGGGCGCGAGCATCAATGCCCTCCCGCCTTGCCCATGCGCAAGCGTGGGTCGACCGCAAAATAAAGCAGGTCCACCACCAGGTTGATGATCACGAAGATCAGCGCGATCAGGCACAGGTAGGCCGCCATGACCGGGATATCCGCAAAGGTCACGGCCTGGATGAACAACAGGCCCATGCCAGGCCACTGGAAGACCGTCTCGGTGATAATCGCGAAGGCAATCAGGCCGCCGAGTTGCAGCCCCGTGATGGTCAACACAGGCACCAGCGTGTTCTTCAGCGCATGCCCGAAGTGAATGGCACGATTGGACAGGCCACGCGCCCGCGCAAACTTGATGTAGTCGGTGCGCAGCACCTCCAGCATTTCCGCGCGTACCAGCCGCATGATCAGCGTAAGCTGGAAAATGGCCAGGGTCACTGCGGGCAGGATAATGTGCTGCCAGCCCTTGGCCTTGAGCAGACCAGTGGTCCACCAGCCCAGTTGCACCGTTTCACCGCGACCAAAACTGGGAAGCCAGCCCAGCGTCACCGCGAACAGCAGGATCAGCAGGATACCAATGAGGAATGTTGGCAGGGAGACGCCAATGAGGGAGATCGTCATGAACACCTGGCTCAGAAACGTGCCCCGGCGCAGCGCAGAATAAACACCCATCGGAATACCGATGACAAGGGCCAGGAACGCAGCCACCGTTGCCAGCTCCAGCGTTGCCGGCAACCGCTCGGCAATCAGCCGCGACACCTTGGCGCCCTGGCGCAGACTGAGCCCGAATTCGCCTTGCGCTGCGTTGGCGAGGAAATGCCAGAACTGCACGAAGAAGGGCTTGTCCAGGCCCAGGTCGGCACGCAACTCCCGAATCTGCTCGGCTGTCGCATCCTGGCCCAGCAGGAACACAACAGGATCGCCGACATACTGGAACAACAGGAACGAGATGAACGCAACCGTGATCATCACGATCACGGCTTGAAGCAGGCGGCGCAGGATAAAGGCAAACATTCGGTGGTCAGGCAAACTGGTCAGCCGATGCTAGCAGAGCAAGCATCGTGCCGACACAGGGATTTCCTTTAGGCTTAAACGAATTGCCATTTCAGGCGAGAAAAAAAAACGGCCGCCGGGTTGGCGGCCTTTTGCGGCATGCTCACCGCTTTCAGTGGGCGATGCATGCGCTCCCGGGTCAATTGACCTTGATCAGGCGCCAGTCGAGCCGGTTGTCCGCCCGGTGCGTCACATCCACGTTCTTCTTCAACGCCCAGGGAATGATCTGGTTGTGAAGCGGAATGTGGGAAACGGTATCGTTGCTCAACCGCAATCCCTCGGTGAGGAAGCGGTTGCGCACAGGCAGGTCGGTTTCAGTCTTGATGCGGTCGACGATGTAGTCCATGCGCTCATTCTTGTAGCGACCCACGTTGTAATTGCCGTCCCCGCCAGTGCCGACGCTTCGCGTGAGCGACTGCAGGCTGTACAGGGCGTCAAAGGTCGGCACGCCCCAGCCCAGCATGTAGATGCTGGCTTCGTAGCGCTGGATCATCGGGAAATAAGTCACCAGAGGCAGGGTGCGGAGCTTGGCCCGTACACCGACGCGGGCCCACATGGCCGTGATCGCCTGGCAGATCTGCTCGTCATTGATATAGCGGTTGTTCGGGCAGGCAAAGTCCACCTCGAACCCCTGGGGGTAACCGGCTTCAGCCAGCAGCTTCTTCGATGCCTCGGGGTCATACGGCAGGCGGCGGTGCACAGCTTCCGTCCAGCCATTGACCTGCGGCGCCACAAGCGCACCGGTTGTCTGGCTGAGACCGCGCATCGTCACCCGATGCAGGTTGTCACTGTCGATGGCCTGGAAAAGCGCCCGGCGGACCTTGACGTCCTTCAGCGGATTCTTGCCCTTGACGTTGGAGCCGGGAAGCTCGTCACGGTGCTGGTCCATGCCCAGGAAAATCGTGCGATTCTCCACGCCGTCAATGACCTTGAGGTTGGGATTGTTGCGCAGGCGGCCCAGATCCTGAGGGCTCGGATCGAGGACGAAATCCACTTCGCCGGACAGCAGTGCGGCGACACGCGTGGCTTCAGAACCGATGGGCGTGTAGATGACTTCGGTGACATTGCTGTCGACCTTGCCCCAGTAGTTGGGGTTCCTGACCAGCACCAGCTTCTGGTCGGGCTGCCATTCCTTGACCATGAACTGGCCCGTGCCCATCGCATTGCGGTGGGCAAAGGTTTCGTCCTTGGTGCGGATGTCCTTGGGTTCAACCGAGCGGTTCTTCTCGGCCCAGGCCTTGCTCATGATGCGCAGCTCGGTAAGCTGGTTCAGCAGCACCGGGTTCGGACCCTTCATGATGAAATCCACCGTGGAGTCGTTGACCTTGACCACCCTGTCAATGCCTTGCGTATAAACGGCGTAATTGGAGGTCTTGGCCATCGCGCGGGAGATGGAATAAACCACATCGTCCGCCGTGAGCGCCGAACCATCGCTGAACTTCACACCCGAACGCAGGTTGAAGCGCATCTGGGTCGGAGAGATTTCACGCCAGGAGGTCGCCAGCTGGCCCTCGGGCTTGAAGGTCTTGCTGTTGTAGTAGACCAGCGAGTCATAGATGGCGGCATGCACACCGTTGCCCAGTGCATTGTTCTGGGAGTGGATGTCCAGGGTGGGAATATCGCTGGCGCTTGACCACTTGAACGGCTTTGCGATGGCAGCCGGCGCGGTGGCGATTGCCGCCAGGATGGCGGCCGTGACAAAAGTGAATTTGAGCTTCATGGAACCCTCTTGATTAGGAAGAAGAGGGACTATGCAGCAACCGTGCCCGCTTGCGTCACAGAGGTTTCCCGCAATGGCGTGCCCAATGGGCTCATAGCCTGTAGGGACAACCGCAAAAATTCATCGCCGGAGATCCAGCCGGACAGGCCCGTAAAAGGCGGACGCATCGGCGCCCGTGTTGTCGCTGTCCGTCATGATGCCGATGCCCACCAAAGCCCCCGGCGGCTCGCCAAATGCCCGCTTGAAGTCTTCACGGATATTGCGCCTGTAGTCCAGCCACTGGTTCAATTGCATGGGACCGGACTGCACGACCATCTTGCGGATGCGATCAGTCCTTGGATTGACAATGACGGTTCCCGGCTCCCGCTGGTTGCACCACACGTACATCAATGTGGCATAGGGCATTTCTTCCCCTGTCAGGGTAAGGGAGAGTTCTGACAGCATCGCGTTGCGGGCCGAAAACGCCGAGCGGTCACCTTCAAATGCCAGGACAATCCGAACCGGTGAG
>CAZFKW010000073.1:0-4102 GCA_964519795.1 uncultured Ramlibacter sp.
TGGCCAGCATCTTCAGCAGCGAGCCGGCGACGAAGCCGGCGATGCGCTTGGCCGCACCGCCCGGCAGGTTCGGCCGCTGCACCAGCGGCTCGTGCCAGGTTTCGATGCCGGGTGCCGAGTCCAGAATCAGGTCGAGCGTTTCCTCGCGGATCTGCGCCGAGTCATTGGCCAGCAGCGCCGCCACCGCCGAGACATCGCGCGTCTGGGCAATGGCATCCGACACGCCGTCAGCGCAATGGTCTTTCATGCGCGGGTCTTCGCGTCCGGCGGACACTGAGTTGATGCCGGTGTACTCACGCGCATCGCCTTCATTGGCGGTGATGAGGTAGGTCGCGGTGCCCACGGTGAAGCTGGCAACTGCATCCGGCAGGTACAGACCCTTGACCGGCACCGGGGTGATCCTGATGGTCTTGGTGCCGCTGTTGGTGTTCGTGCCGCCATCCTCGTCGCTCACGTCCATGCCGTTGCCGGCCAGGCTGTGATCCTTGGTGCCCAGCGGCTTGACCGAAAGCACCGTCTTCGCAGCGATGTCAACCACTGCAATCGCGTTGTTCTCCTGCAGCGTCACATAGGCTTTGCTGCTGTCGGCCGAGACGGTGATGTACTCCGGCTCCAGGTCCTGCGCGACGGTGGCGCCCGGGCCGTAGATGCGCACGCCAGCAGCACGGAGTATGTCGATCTGGCTGTTGAAGCTGGTGAAACCCACCTGCGTAACGGTCTTCTGGATGCTGGTTGCATCAGGCTTTAGGCCGGCCACTTCAATGATGGTGATGGAGCCTTCCGGGTCCACCGAATCTTCCTGTCCATAGCTGTTGGGCTCGCCTTCATTGGCCACCAGCACATGCTTGCCGTCGGGCGTGAAGGTCAGCATGTCGGGCAGGGCACCGGCCGTGGCCGTGCCAATCACGGCGAGATCGGTCGCGCGGAGGAAGGCCACGAAGCCCGGCAGAGTCTTGGTTCCCCGCTGGATGGCCAGGGCAACAATGCCGTTGTGCACGGCCACGCTGTTCGCTCCGCAGTTGGGCGTGTCACTGCACAGGGAGGCGCTGATCGAGGCCATGGTCACCGTGCCCACCTGCACCGGTGATGCAGGGTCGGCAAGGCTCAGCACATCGGCGGACCCGAGTGCGCCATTGATGACGAAGAGGCGCTTGCTGAGCGGGTCATAGGCAGTGATCTCGGCAGAGCTCAAGCCGCCGCTGTGCTCGTAGCCGCCAATCTTCTCCATCGCAAGGCTCACAGGCGTGGCTTCCACCAGCGGCAAACCGGCAGCAGCCTGGTCGATCACGTCGGCAAGGCTTGCACCGCCGGCGGCCAGCGTGGTCTTGAACTGCTCCAGCAGTTGGTCGACGCTGTCCGTGCTCACGGCCGAGAACTTCGTCGAGACGGGGTCGAAGCCCGCAGGCAGCGTGAGCGGCGTGGGCATGCCGGCCAACAGTGTCCTGAGCGAGCCGAGGGCCGTGCCCAATGCGCCGGAGTTCAAGGCAGAAAGCGACGAGGGGGCGGTCTGCGCGTTGTCAAACCACAAGGCGGGGTCGCCACCACCCAGAATCGCCACCAGCAAAGTGCTCAGGGGCGTGGCATTGGCCGTGCCGGAGGCCAGCGCCACGGAGTAGTAGGCCTGGGTATTGGCAGAACCACTGGCGGTACCGCCCGTGACCTTGATCGCGCATGGGAACATGACACCGGCTGAAGGCACGGTAAAGCTGCCGTCTGCACCAGAGGTGGCATCAGCGGGGGAGCCGGCCACGCACTGGAAAATCACCTGTGAGCCCACCAGCGGCGCGCCTGCAGCGGCAACACCTGAGATGGAAGCAGCGGATGTACCGGGAACGGGCGCAACATAGTCATCACCGCCGCCGCAGGCAACAGCCAGCAGTGCGGAAATGCCGAGGGCTGCCAGCAGGCGTGCCCCGCGGCTGGGGAATCTTGTCTTCATGGCTTGGGTCTTTCAGTGGAACAACCCAAGTGTTGTAAGCAGGGCGTGTGAAAGCGCGATGACGGCGCCGTGACACTTCGATATCCCAGCCGTCACAATGCCCCGGTGGTCAAACCCGGCGAAGGGCGAGGACCCGGCCTTTCAGACGCCCCGTCCGGATCCTGCCACTCAAAGCCCCAGGAAGCGCCGGAACTCCGCCACCGTTCGCGCAGGGTCTTCTTCATGCGGAACGTGGCCCAGGTCCTCGAACGCCACCAGCCTGGAGCCGGCGATGTCACGTTCAAAGCGCCGGCCAAACTCCAGCGGAACCAGCCTGTCCCGCCCGCCCCAGAGGATCAGCGTGGGCACTTTCAGGCCGCGGATGTGGGCCTCGTCGCCGTTGTAGCCCTGCTGGATTCGCTGGACCAGCGCGCGGCGGTTTCCGGCGCGCAAGGCCATGTCGGCATACAGGTCCACAAGCTCCGGCGTCACCTTGGCGGGGTTGCCGTAGACACTGCGCACACTGCGCTCCACCAGTCCGCGCGGCAGCGTGTTCTCGATCAGCGGCCCCAGGCCGGGAATGCGCGCCAGCTGAAAGCCAATGGGAATATCCGGCGGCGTACTGGCCGACTCGAAGGGATAGCCAGTCGCGTCCACCAGCACCAGCCGCTCCACCCGCTGCGGCAGGGCATGCGCCGTGGCCCAGGCAATCTGCCCACCCAGCGAGTTGCCGGAGATCACAAAGCGCTGGACGCCCAGCTTGTCGAGGGTGGCCGTGACGAAACGCACATAGGCATCGATGGAGTAGTCACCGGCGGCATTGGGCCCCGTCAGCGCAAAGCCCGGCAGGTCAAAGCGGATGACGCGGCGCTCGCTGCGCAACGCGCCGGCCCAGCCCTCCCAGGTGTGCAGGCTCGCGGAGGTGCCGTGCAGCAGGACGATGGGCACGGCATCGTCGCGCGGGCCTTCGTCGCGCAGGTGCACCTGCAGGCCGCCCACATCCATGAACCGGGAGGGCGGACTGGCCCAGCGGGGCTTCAGTTCTTCGAGCGGCTTGTCAGGGGCCCAGGTGGCCCAGACACCGGCGGCGACAAAGAACAGGATGGCGGCCAGCAGCAGCAGCGCGGACTTGAGAAACAGCTTCATTCAAAAACTGTAACACCTGAGGGGCGCTATTCGGGGGGGGGGCGAGTCGCGATCGGGGTTGACGCCCAATGTACTGCCTGGGCCGTTCAGAACTTCCAGCTGTAGCGAAGCTGCAGGAACTCCTCACCGGGGTTGGGCTTGCGCAGGCCGGCGTTGGAGATGTGCTGCAGGCGCAGCGTCACATCCTGGCTCATGCCCTGGCCGAAGCTGTAGCCCATGCCCAAGGTGTCCACAAAGTTGAACTTCGAGCCGAAGGTCTTGGTGGGCGTCACATACAGCGGGCTGGTGTAGGAAATTCCGATCCCGCCTTCAAAGAACCAGGGCGATTTGCCGCTGTCGAACCGGTAGCGGAAGATGGGGGACAGCGCCACGTGGGTGAAGTTGTCCTTGCCGCCGGCAATGCGGTCGGTACCCCAATAGCTGAGCAGCAATTCGGTGTAGCCTGTCCAGCCGCCGCCGCTGCTGCGCCAGCTCCAGGGCCAGGCCACGCCGCCTGACAGTGAGTAAATATTGGCCGGACCCACCGCCGCCTGCACAAAGACAGTGTCGGGTGTCCAGCCCTCTGAATGGGCCGATGCGGCACCAAGCAGGGCGGCAGCAGCCAGCGAAACAACGGAAATACGGGAAGCGGCAACAGTCACTGAAAATCCTTGTGAACACGATGTAGTTACACAAAGTTTCCAACAAACCCGTCCACTTGTCACGGGTTTGCCCTGCGCCAGGCTGACCGCGCGGCAAAAAACAGACGTTTGCCAGGTGCCATTGAACCCATAGGTCCTACAAGGCCCGCGCCGTCCGCCCATCGGAGCACCTCGCGCACGGCCGCTTGGGCTGGCGTCCTACAGGAACGGGAAGCGGCGCGCGGTACAAAAGTCATCCTGATTCCAATAACTCGAATGCGACCGATGGACATGCCTCTTTCCTTCAAGGTCATGACTGTGAATATCCACAAAGGCTTCACTTTCTTCAACCGCAAGTTCATCCTGCCTGAACTGCGCGAGGCCGTGCGCGCCGTCGGCGCCGATGTCGTGTTCCTCC
>CAZFKW010000073.1:4112-12679 GCA_964519795.1 uncultured Ramlibacter sp.
GCATGCGCATCACGCCACGCGCCAGAAGGACTGGCCCGATGCGCCCCACTATGAGTTCCTGGCCGACACGCTGTGGCCGCAGTTCGCCTATGGCCGCAACGCCGTCTACCCGCATGGCGAGCATGGCAACGCCCTGCTCTCGAAGTTCCCCATCGTGCACTTCGAAAACCATGACGTGTCCATCAGCGGACCGGAGCGGCGCGGCCTGCTGCACTGCGTGATGCAGGTGCCTGGCCGCAAGAGCGACGTGCATGCCATCTGCGTGCACCTGGGCCTGCGCGAGTCGCACCGCCGCCAGCAACTCGAACTCCTGTGCAAGATGGCAAGCCGCGAGGTGCCGGCCGATGCGCCTCTGGTGGTCGCCGGGGACTTCAACGACTGGCGCAGGCAGGCCGACAAGGTGCTCAACAACGCGGGCATGCATGAGGTATTCCAGCGTGCCAATGGCCGACCGGCAAAGACCTTTCCTGCACGCATGCCTGTGCTTCCGCTGGACCGGATCTACGTGCGCAACGCGGCCTCGCACGCACCGGTCATCATGCCCAACAAACCCTGGTCGCATCTCTCGGACCACGCGCCGCTGGCGGCCGTGATTGAACTATGAACAACAGATGGACTGCCGGCAACCGGATCACCCTCCTGGAAAACGGCGAAGAGTTCTTTCCCCGCGTGTTTGAGGCTATTGCCACGGCAAGGCACGAGGTCATCCTCGAGACCTTCATCCTGTTTGAAGACAAGGTCGGCGAGCAGCTGCATGGCGCGCTGCTGACAGCCGCAAAGCGCGGTGTGCAGGTGGACGTCATGGTCGACGCCTTTGGTTCGCCCGACCTGTCGCGCGAGTACATCGGCACACTCACGGATGCAGGCGTGCGGATCCGCGCGTTCGACCCCGGCCCCAAGCTGCTTGGCTGGCGCACCAACCCCGTCCGCCGGATGCACCGCAAGATCGTCGTGGTCGACGGCGCGATCGCCTTTGTGGGCGGCATCAACTACTCCGCAGACCACCTGGCCGACTTCGGCCCCCAGGCCAAGCAGGACTATGCGGTGGAGATCCATGGCCCCATCGTGAAGGAAATCCACGACTTCGTGCGTGACGCCATTGGTGCGCCCGCCAGGCGCCGCTGGTTTACCCGCCGCGCGCGCCGCACTGCCACTCAGCCAGGGGTGCAAGCGCGCGCAGAGGCCGGCCGCGCGGAAGTCATGTTCCTCACCCGTGACAACCGCGACCACAGGGATGACATCGAGCGGCACTACCGGATCGCCATCCGCGCGGCACGCAGCCGCGTCGTGATCGCCAATGCCTACTTCTTCCCCGGCTACCGGCTGCTGCGCGAGATGCGCCGGGCGGCGCGCAGGGGTGTGCAGGTATCACTCATCCTGCAGGGCACGCCCGACATGCCCATCGTCAAGGTGGCCGCCGGGTTGCTCTACCACCACCTGCTGAAGGCCGGCGTGCGGATATTTGAATACTGCGACCGCCCGCTCCACGGCAAGGTCGCCCTGATGGATGATGAATGGTCAACGGTCGGCTCCAGCAACCTTGACCCGCTGAGCCTGGCGCTCAACCTCGAGGCCAACGTTGTCATCCGTGATCGCGACTTCAACCAGCTGCTCGGCAAGCGGCTGCAGCACCTGATGGACAACAGCTGCAGGCAGGTACAGCTGGAGGAAGTCAGGGAAACCGGCGTCTGGGCGGCGGTGCGAAGCTTCTTCGTGTTCCACCTGCTGCGCCGCTACCCCATGTGGGCCGGCTGGCTGCCCCTGCACACGCCACGCCTGTCCCCGCTGGAAGCGTCTGACTGTTCGACGCGCATGGAGCGGGTGGACGCAGCATGAGCACCCGCGTGCTGGGCTCCGGACCGGCGGACGCTGCGCCCCCGCCATGCAAGCCCGACGGCGCGCGCGGCAAGGGCGCCGGCAGCGGCAAAGGCATCACCGCACGCCCTTGGTGGCCATGGGCCAAACGGGCATTCACACTTGCCTTCTTCGTGCTCGTGGGCTACATGCTGTACCGCTTTGCGGATACCGTGAAATGGCCCGAAGTGGCAACCGCCATCCGCGCCTACCCCTGGCCGGTACTCGGCGCCGCCTGCGCTCTCGCTGCAGCCAGCCACCTGCTGTACAGCACCTACGACCTGCTCGGGCGCCACTACACAGGGCACACGCTCGGCACACCCACGGTGATGAAGGTCACCTTCATCAGCTACGCCTTCAACCTCAACCTCGGCTCCCTCGTGGGCGGCGTTGCGTTCCGCTACCGCCTGTACTCCAGGCTGGGGCTGGACAATGGCCAGGTCACGCACGTCGTCACCCTCAGCATGCTGACCAACTGGCTGGGCTACCTTCTGCTTGCCGGCGCCGTATTCACCTTCTGGCCGCTGCAGCTGCCCCCACAATGGAAACTGGACAGCAGCAGCCTGCCATGGCTGGGCATGGGTCTGCTCACCCTGGCCGCCGTGTACATGGTCATGTGCGAAGTGTCCACACGGCGGGAGTGGACCATCCGCGGCCACGACATCACCTTGCCCTCGCTGCGGGTTGCTGCATTGCAGATGACCATGTCATGCACCAACTGGCTCCTCATCGCCAGCATCGTCTACCTGCTCATGCCGGACAAGGTCGGCTACACGGACGTGCTCACCGTCCTTTTGATAGCTGCCGTCGCAGGCGTCATCACCCATGTGCCCGCAGGCCTGGGCGTGCTGGAAGCCGTGTTCGTGGCCCTGCTGGCCCACCAGGCATCATCCAGCCAGCTGCTGGCCGCCCTGCTGACCTACCGCGCCGTGTACTACATAGCGCCCTTCGCCATTGCGCTGGTGGCCTACCTGGCCACGGAAGCCCGGCAGAAACCAGCTTCATCCGGGGCTTGATCCAGTACCTCGTCAGGCGGAAATGGATTGCGGGTCAAGCCCGCAATGACATGCAAAGCAAGGTGGCTGCTCACTGTGGCCTGCAATCCGGGATAAGGGCCTGCCCCGCCGGACACAGACCTGCCGCCCCGGACAAGGACGTGTCACCCCGGACGGGCCTGGCCATCAAAAAAGGCCTGTCATCCCGGACTTGATCCGGGATCCATGGTGGCGAACCAACAGAGCCAGAGCCCCTTGACGAAAGCATGATTGCGTAACGAATCCGCCCCAACAAAAGTTGCGGGCTGCGCCCGCAAAATCAGGGCCTGCGCGAAGCGCACACTCGAACGGAGCGGACCGCCTCACCGCAAGATCGAGTCATACAGATCCACCCATTGGGGATTTTCCTTTTCGATCAACGCCACCCTCCATTCCCGCTTCCAGTTCTTCATCTGCTTTTGACGGCTGTTGCGGGCTGCGCCCGCAACAGGATGCCCTGCGCGATGCGCACATTCGGCCTGGGCGGTCTGGTGTGCCCTGCGCACACCGGGTGCACGGATGTTTCAACCCCTCACAGAACCGTCACGCCCGGCTGTTAAGATTCGCCCCTTTCACGGCAGCAGCAGTTGCCCACATTGCGAAGAACACTCCGTACATGACCGTTGCCACCGCAGGACGCGCCCCTGCCACGTTCGAGATCAAAAGCGCCAACCTGCCCCTCGTGGCACTGCTGCTCAAAACCGCCGACCTGGCGGCCCTGTCTGCCGACATGGCCACCCGCTTTGGCGACATCCCCGACTTTTTTGACAACGAGCCGCTGGTCATAGACCTGGCGCCGCTGCAGGCCGTGGGGTCGCAGGGCGATACAGGCCAGCCAGACGGCCTGCAGGTGGACTTCGCCAGCCTCGTCACCTTGCTGCGCCAGTACCGCGTCGCGCCCGTCGCAGTGCGCGGAGGCACTGCTGCCCAAATGGCTTCTGCAGTGCAGGCAGGGCTTGCCGCGGCGCCTGATGTTGTTGCGCCAGCAAACAGGGTCGCAGCAGAACCCGCAGATCCTGCCAGGGCTGCAGCGGGTCCCGCCCCGTCAAGTGCCAGGGCACGTACCAGCAAAGCCCCTGCGCCGCAGCCCGCGCAGGAACTTCCCGCGCCCGGCGCGCTCATCATCAGCAAGCCGCTGCGCTCGGGCCAGCAGGTCTATGCCAGGGGCCGGGACCTGGTCGTCATGGCCATGGTCAACGCCGGCGCCGAAGTCATTGCAGACGGGCATATCCACGTTTACGCACCGCTGCGTGGCAAGGCCATTGCCGGCGCGCGCGGCAACACCGACGCCCGCATCTTCGCACTGGCCCTGGAGCCCGAACTGCTGTCCATCGCCGGCATCTACCGCACCAGCGAAGTACCGCTGCCCGCCGATGTATGGGGCAAGCCAACGCAGGTGCGCCTGGCCGGCGAGCCGGGCGCCGAAAAGCTGCTCATTGAAGCACTCAAGAACTGACACCTGTACTGACACCTGTCGAACACCCAAGGAACCATCCACATGGCAAAAATCATCGTCGTCACATCGGGCAAGGGAGGGGTCGGCAAGACCACCACCAGCGCCAGCTTTGCCACAGGCCTCGCGCTGCGCGGCCACAAGACGGCCGTCATCGACTTCGACGTGGGCCTGCGCAACCTGGACCTCATCATGGGCTGCGAACGCCGCGTGGTGTATGACCTCGTCAACGTCATCCAGGGCGAGGCCAACCTGAACCAGGCCCTCATCAAGGACAAGCAGTGCGACAACCTCTTCGTGCTGGCCGCCTCGCAGACCCGCGACAAGGACGCGCTGACCAGGGAAGGCGTCGAGAAGGTGCTGAACGACCTGTCCGACATGGGCTTTGAATACATCGTCTGCGATTCTCCGGCGGGCATCGAGAGCGGCGCGCTGCTGGCGATGCGCTATGCCGACGAGGCGATCGTCGTCACCAACCCCGAGGTGTCGTCGGTGCGCGACTCCGACCGCATCCTCGGCATGCTGGCCAGCAAGACCAGGCGCGCCATTGAAGGCAAGGACCCTGTCAAGGAGCACCTGCTCATCACCCGCTACAACCCGAACCGCGTGGACCAGGGGCAGATGCTGTCGCTGGACGACATCCAGGACATCCTGCGGATCAAGCTGCTGGGCGTCATCCCGGAAAGCGAAAGTGTGCTGCAGGCCAGCAACCAGGGCACACCGGCCGTGCACATGAAGGGCACCGATGTGTCGGAGGCCTACAAGGACGTCATCGACCGCTTCCTCGGCGAAGACAAGCCCATGCGCTTCATCGACGCGCAAAAGGGCGGCTTTTTGAAGCGCCTGTTCGGGGGGAAATAAGCACATGGCATCGTTCCTGTCATTCCTTCTGGGCGAGAAGAAAAAAACCGCCAGCGTCGCCAAGGAGCGCCTGCAGATCATCCTCGCCCACGAGCGCAGCGGCCGCAACACCGCCGAGCCCGACTACCTGCCCGCACTGCAGCGCGAACTGGTGGCCGTGATCAGCAAGTACATCAAGATCAACCCGAACGACATCAAGATCAACCTGGAGCGTCAGGACAACCTTGAAGTCCTCGAAGTGAAAATCGAGCTGCCAGAAAAATAATTGGGGTCAGATTCCAATTACCGTCATGTGAACAATCGCAGAACGGATAGTGGGGCTCGCCACCATGGATGCCGGATCAAGTCCGGCATGACAACAAGGGGCGGCGTCAGCCCATGGGATATCAGGCCGCCACAGCTTGGGTAGCGGGCGCAGCCCGGCCCGCCGCATACCCCTTCACCAGCTCCCCCACCCCCCGCGCCGGGCACTTCTGCACCTTCACCAGCAGCTCATGACCCGGCCGCTCCACGCCAAAGCGTGACTGCAGGTCGCAGCGAATCTGCCCCAGCAGCGCGGCCGCCATCTCGGCATCAGCCATCGCCCTGTGTGCCTGGCCGAAGCGCGGCAGGCGGTGATAGTCCACCAGCGAGCCAAGCTTGTGATTGGGCGCCTGCGGGTACAGCCTGCGCGACACCAGCATCGTGCAGGCAAACGGGTGCTTCGCCTGCACATCCGCGCGGGCCAGCTCGGCCTCCCAGAAGCGCCGGTCGAACGATGCGTTGTGCGCCACCATCGGCGCATCACCCACAAAGCGCGCAGCATCCGCCATGACCGTCTCCGCCCGAGGCGCCGTGGCAATCATCGCGTTGCTGATGCCCGTGTAGGCCTCAATGAACGCAGAAATGCGTACCCCCGCATTCATCAGCGACTGGAATCGGTCCACCACCTTGTCGCCCTCAACCAACACAATCGCCACCTCCGTCGCGCGGTCGCCCATGGTGGGCGACAGGCCGGTGGTCTCGAAGTCAACGACGGCAATGGTCTTCATGGAACAGGGGCAAGATGTAACGGCAGCAGGGGTCAAACAATTTTCCGCTTGGAGCCGGTGCGGGTTTCGTGCATTATCGTTTCAGGATGTTGCCCGGGTGGGCGGCACGGTGGGCAAATAAAAGGTGGATGGGCCATGAGGCTTGAAATAGCTGGCGCAGCAGCTGCACACGTACGCGCCGACGCGGCGCGTACAACCGTGTGGCCCACGCTGCGCACTCTCTTTGCAGCCGGCATGCTCGCATGCTGGAGCCTCGCCCCGCAAGCGGCCGAGCTGTGCAACGTGCCCGACGTCAAAGGCAACATCGCCTGCACCGCCGGCATGAGCGAGCAGCGCATCAGCGAAATCACCATCTTCCAGGAACGCTCACAGTGGTGCTGGGCCGCCAGCATGTCGATGATCTTCGCGCACTACGGCTACCGCGTGCCGCAGGAGTACATCGTCAAGGACGTGCACGGCAGGGTGGAAGACGTCAACGCCCCCTCAGGCGAAGCCATGACCAGCGCCCTGCGCCGCCGCTGGCGCGACCAGCTGCGCAACGAAGAGTTCGCCGTCAACACCCGCACGGGGGACATCGCCGCCAACCGCTACGAAATCACCAACGCGCATATCGCCGACGAACTCACCAGTGGCCGCCCCCTGCTCATAGGCACCAAGGGCCACGCCATGGTCCTCGTCAAGGCCAGCTACGAGCGCCGAGCCAATGGCGACATCATCATCACCGGAGGCACCGTCATCGACCCCATGCCCGACAAGGGCGTGCGCAAGCTGGCCAGGGGCGAGATGGCGCTGAGCTATGTGGCGGCGGTGGAAGTGTCTGAAGTGCGCGATGCCGGGAGGGTGCATGCGCTGAACGACACTACCTCACCCCACTATTGACACTCCCCCGCCGAGCCTGCGTCTGGTTCGTCCCGATCTGAGACTCCCGGTCATTCCGGCCCCTGGGTGTGCGCTGGCCTTCGTTCTTCTGCGTTGCGTCCTGCTCGCCCTGCTTGTTGTGGTCGCTCTCCACCTTGCCGGCCTGGGGGGCCTGCTGGTCGCGGGGGTTCCGGGGTTTGCGGGTGGTCATGGTGGTCTCCTTGCATGTGATGACAAGGAACCATTGTGGGAGTGCCGGGCAAAGCGCTGTGTCAGACAACAGGCCGGACACAACCTGTGACGCAACAGCCCTGCCGCGCCACCGTGGATCCCGTATCAAGACCGGGATGACAACTACACCTTCCCGGACACCATCAACATCGCCTCAATCTTGTGCCCGTCAAGGTCCCGCACAAACGCGGCGTAATAGTCAACGTCATATTCAGGGCGGAAATCAGGCGAGCCATCATCCTTGCCGCCAAGCGCCAGCGCCTTGGCATGAAACGCCTTCACCTCCTCCACAGAGTTGGCCAGGAACGCGACGTGCACCCCGTTGCCCACCTGGGCCGCCCCACCATCGTGCGGCTTCTGGATCCAGAACTCCGGGAACGCGCGCCCATAACCGGCACCACCCGGAAAGTCCATCACACACTTGATCTGCAAGGTGGCCAGCACCTCGTCATAAAAAGCCTTGGCGCGCGGGTAGTCATTGGTGCCCAGCGAAACGTGGGAGAGAACGCTGGGGTTCAGGGCAGTGGTCGTCATGTCAGGCTCCTTGAAAAAGTTGGAAGACCAGAGTAGTCACACCATACGACCGATCCTGTCAGTAACTGTTTGATTTGAATCAACCCCACTCGCCGCAGGGCGCCCATACTGACAGGATTGAGCCGCATACGCATCCCGCACGTGCGCCCACCCGTCACAGGACCTCCCATGCCCACCATGATGAAAGCCGCCGTCTTTGTAGAAAAAGGCCGCATCGAAATCGCCGACAAGCCCATCCCCAACGTCGGCCCCAATGACGCCCTCATCCGCATCACCACCACCACCATCTGCGGCACCGACGTCCACATCCTCAAGGGCGAATACCCCGTGGCCAAGGGCCTCACCATCGGCCACGAACCCGTCGGCGTCATAGAAAAACTCGGCAGCGCCGTGCAGGGCTACACAGAAGGCCAGCGCGTGATAGCCGGCGCCATCTGCCCCAACTTCAACTCCTACGCCGCCCAGGATGGCGCGCCGTCGCAGGACGGCAGCTACCTGATCCCGCAAGGCCTGTGCGGTTGTCACGGCTTCAAGGCCACCGCTGGCTGGCGCTTCGGCAACCTGATCGACGGCACCCAGGCCGAGTACGTGCTGGTGCCCGATGCGCAGGCCAACCTGGCCCCCATCCCGGACGGCCTCACCGACGAGCAGGTGCTGATGTGCCCCGACATCATGTCCACCGGCTTCAAGGGCGCGGAGAACGCCAGCATC
>CAZFKW010000074.1:0-4883 GCA_964519795.1 uncultured Ramlibacter sp.
GTTTCAGGATCCGCGTGTGGGCTGGATGCATGAAGGGGCGCCTGCAGGTACCAAAGTGCACCAACTGGGCATTCAATTCTGGCAGGACGCGCCGGACCCGCCCACAAGGAGCCAGCGCGGCGCCCTTGTTGGTTCCGTTCCGTTGGGCCCCTACGTTCCTGGTGAAGCAGTGCTGTGGGCTGCACGTGCGGGCGTCCGGCCTGGGGGGGCGGCAGCGGCTGCGCAGTTGCTTTGGATGGAGAGGTTGCTCGCGCTGGACTTGCCTTCATACACCACCGCAGTCGCAGCAGCGCCGGATGTGGAGCGGCAACTCATCTTCCGCTCACTGATCCAGTTCTTTCTTGATGTGACATCAACGATGCTGCGCGGCGCCAGCAGTTTCGCGAACGATGTGGGCATCCCGGACGGCAAGTGGGACGCGATCATCGCGTCCGACTTGCCCGCCATGCCGGCCGCGTTGCTGCTTGGTGGAATTGCCGGCGTGCCTGTTGTCTATGACGCCCACGAATACTGGCCTGAGGCCGATCTTGGCAGCTTGGCGTATGAAAGTGACTTCTGGCGCTGCATGGAGCAAAAACTGCTCCCGCACGCCCAGCTGCGGGTCACTGTGTCGCCGGGCCTGGCGGATCTGATGCAACGTGAGAGCGGCGCGCCTTTTGGTGTCTTGCCGAATGCGGAGCCTTTGGACCGCGCGGTCGCGGCGCACCTTGCGGTAACACCCGGTGAGCGATCTGACCCCTGCGTCTTTCTGTTTCAGGGGGGGTTTGCGCGCGGACGTGGCATTGAGGCCCTGATCGATGCCTGGGCGAGTGTGTCGGCGGGGGCACACCTTCATCTGCGAGGCCCGGACGGTTTCTACAAGGACCAGATGGCGGCACTGGCGAGGTCTGCCGGGCTGCTTGACCGGACCGTTTTCTTCCCGCCAGCGGTCCGCGAGGCGGAAATGATCGCTGCCGCCTCGGTCGCCCAGGTTGGCCTGGTGCCCTACGAGCCACATGGGCAGAACCACATGAACTGTTGCCCGAACAAGATGTCCCAGTACATGGCTGCCGGCATCCCTGTCCTTGCCAATCGCACTTCCTTTGTTGCGGAAACAGTAGAACGCGCCGGCGCCGGTCTGGTGGTCGATTTTTCAGATCGTGCCGCCCTTGTCGCGGCAGTAAATTTGTTGGCGGGGGACTCGGCACTTCGCGCACGCCAGGCTGCAAAGTCCCGCGAGCACTTTGTTTCTGCTTTCAACTGGAATGTGTTGAGCGTCGGTTTCTACAACGACCTGGAGGTCCTGATGGCTTCCAGGGCCCATGCAGGGGGCGTGACCACAAGTGGCTTCTGCGAGAATCAGGCAGGTGCCGTCGGCCTGGGAGCGAAACAGCCGGGAACCTTGTACGCCAGGTTCCCCAACGGCCGTGGCCTGATGTACAACACATTGCGCATGGCATGGTTGCGGATTCCGCCCGGCGCGAGAAGGCAACTCGCACCTTTGACGATTGCAGCGCGCAGGATGGTGCGGACCGTCAGGCGGTGAGCCTTTTAGTGGAACGATTGATTGAAAGACTGGCTGTATGTGCGGAATTTTTGGAGTGTTGTCGGCTTCCCAGCGTTCGCCCGATGTATTGCGTGAAGAAGTTTCCACCGGCCTGGACAGGATCCGCCATCGCGGGCCGGACGGTTCCGGCATCTGGACCTCACCTGACGCGCTGGTAGGTTTTGGCCATGCGCGCCTGAGCGTCATCGACCTGGAGACGGGTGCGCAGCCCATGCACAGCGAGGACGGCCGCTACACCATCATCTACAACGGCGAGGTGTACAACTACATTGAGCTACGCGAGGAGATGGGCGTGTCAAGCTTCCGCACCACGTCCGACACCGAGGCGATCCTGCGCGCATTTATCAAATGGGGGCCAGACTGTGTGCAGCGCCTGCGCGGCATGTTTGCCTTCGCGATATGGGACGCCGCGGAACGAAAGCTGTTTCTGGCTCGTGACCGCTTTGGCATCAAGCCTCTTTACTGGACACAAACGAACCGCGGACTTTTCTTTGGATCCGAGATGAAGGCATTGCGCCCTTTTCTCGACGATGCGAAGGTCAATCCTGCAGCGCTTTCCGAGTATTTCTCCTTCCAGTTCTGTCTGGGTGAAAAGACGCTGGTTGACGGAATCTGGCAGATGCCTGCGGCCCATCATGTTGTTGTGTCCCCCGGCCAGTTGCCGGTGCCGCAGCGCTATTGGGAGGTTCACTACGACATCGATTACACGCATAGCGAAGGCTGGTTCACCGATCGCCTTGATGAGCTGATGCGTGACTCGGTACGCATGCATATGCGAGCTGACGTGGAGGTGGGCAGCTACGTAAGCGGTGGCGTGGACTCAAGTCTTGTTGCTGCGCTTGCGCGGGAAGTCCGCCCTGGCGGCCGGTTTCAGGGCTTCAATGGGCGCTTCACTGATGGCCCGGACTTCGACGAATCTCTCTACGCCCATGCACTTGCTGACGAACAGGACATGCAGTTGCATGTGGCCGACATTACCGAAGACGACTTCGTGGACAACATCCGCAAGGTCATCTGGCACCTGGACCAGCCTGTGGCCGGCCCGGGGTCCTTCCCTCAGTACATGGTCTCAAAGAAAGTACGTGAGCATGTGAAGGTCGTCCTGGGCGGCCAGGGTGGCGACGAGATCTTCGGTGGCTATGCGCGGTATCTCGTTGCCTACTTCGAACAATGCATCAAGGGCGCGATAGAAGGCACTCTCCACAACGGCAACTATGTGGTGACTTATGAGTCGATCATTCCCAACCTGGAGACGTTGCGGCAGTACAAGCCAATGATCAAGGAATTCTGGGCTGATGGGGTTTTCGAAGAGCGGGATCGCCGGTACTGGCGCCTGGTGAACCGGGCCAATACATTTGGAGATGCCCTTTCCCCGGGGGCCATCGACAAGGAGGGCACGTTCGCGGAATTTCACAAGATCTTCTGGGGCAGCAACGTGGGCAAGGAGTCCTATTTTGATTCCATGACCCATTTCGACTTCAAGACACTCCTGCCGGCCCTGTTGCAGGTCGAAGACCGTATGGCGATGGCCCACGGCATCGAGTCCCGCGTGCCTTTCCTGGATCATCCACTTGTGGAGTTTGCGGCCACCATCCCGGCGGACGTGAAGTTCCGCAACGGCGAACTCAAGCGCTTGCTCAAGCATGTATTCGCTCCCAAGTTGCCAGTGGCCATTCGCGACCGTAAAGACAAGATGGGGTTTCCGGTGCCGCTCACGAACTGGCTCAGGCAAGGAGGGCGCACCGCCGAGTTCGTTCGCGATGTATTCAACAGCCGGTCCGCCAGGGAGCGGTCCTACCTTGCCCGTCCAGTGGACCTTGACAAGGTATTGAGTGGGCAAAGTGTGTACAGCCGTAACCTTTGGGCATTGCTCAGCCTTGAGCTGTGGCATCAGGCGTTCATCGACTGAGCGGCGGTAAAATCAGCTTTTGCGCTGGAGCGCATGAAGGGGGCTGCCCGGTCCTCTTTATCCAATTTTCACTCAGGACCCATCATGAAGGTACTCGTTACAGGCGGCCTCGGCCAGATCGGCTCGCACGTCTCTGAAATGCTGCTCGCCCGCGGCGACGACGTGGTCGTCATCGACAACCTGGCCACCGGCCAGCGCCACCACCTGGCGGACCACCCCAAGCTCACGATCGTCATTGAAACCATCAGCAACCGCGAGGCCGTGTTTGCGCTGTGCAAGGAGCACGGCTTTGGCGCCATCGTGCACACGGCAGCGTCGTACAAGGAGCCCAACGATTGGTACAACGACACGCTCACCAACTGCGTGGGCGGGACCAACCTGATCCAGGCGGCCAAAGAGTTCAACGTCGGCCGCTTCATCTACTTCCAGACGGCGCTTTGCTATGGCATGAAGCCGCTGCAGCAGCCCATCCGGCTGGACCACCCCAAGTTCCCCGCCAACAGCAGCTACGCCATCTCCAAGACCGTGACGGAAGATTACCTGGAGATATCCGGCATCGACTATGTCTCGTTCCGCTTGGCCAACGTCATTGGCCCGCGCAATGTCAGCGGCCCCTTGCCCATCTTTTTCCAGCGCCTGTCCGAGGGCAAGAAATGCTTTGTCACCAAGGCCCGCCGCGATTTCTGCTTCAACCAGGACCTGGCGCGCGCCGTGCTGAAGGCGGTGGATGGCACAGGCACGGGTGCCTACCATTTTTCTTCCGGCAAGGACGTGGCCATCAAGGAGTTGTACGACGCAGTGGTCGCCGCCATGGAGCTTCCTTCCTACCCGGAGCCCGAAGTGCGTGAACTCGGCCCTGACGACGCAGCCAGCATCCTGCTGGATCCTTCGCGCACCTTTGAAGATTTCGGCAAGGTCGACTTCACGCCGCTGGACGAGATAGCCCGGCAGGCTGTGGCCTACTTCCGCAAGCATGGCGCCAGCGGCGGCTACACCCACCTGAAGCACGAGGAAAAGAAGTAATGCGCATCCTCATCACGGGTGGTGCGGGCTGCCTCGGCTCCAACCTCATCGAGCACTGGCTGCCCAAGGGCCACCAGTTCATGGTGCTGGACAACTTTGCCACCGGCAAGCGAGAGGTCGTCCCGCCCGTGCCCGGCCTTGAAGTGCGCGAGGGGCATATTGCATCTGCGGAATTCACCGGCAAGGCCTTTGCCGACTTCAAGCCCGAGCTGGTGATCCACTCCGCCGCGTCATACAAGGACCCGACTGACTGGCAGGAAGACATCCGCACCAATGTCGCAGGCACGGTGGAGGTGGTTCGCGCGGCTGAAGCCCATCAGGCGGCGCGTCTGATCAACTTCCAGACCGTCTTGGGCTACGGTCGCACGCAGGTGTCGCCTATTCCTGTTGACCATCCGCTTGCGC